>WUQU01000572.1 GCA_009889605.1 Candidatus Bathyarchaeota archaeon
TAGCCATCTTGCTAAACAGAAAACTGCATGCAAGAACGTTCTTTAGGCTTCTGTATTTCTTGCCCGTTGTCATAATCAGTGGTCCTGTGATTTCGGAGCTTGTTACCAACAATGCTGCAAGTATAGTCGATCCAAGGAGGTACTTTATTTACAGGTTCTTCTTAATGGTCCCAAACACGATTAGTTATCCGTTTTTGTACATGTTCAACAACCTTGTGCTTATACTATGGTTCTCCGGAGTCCAGATTCTTTTCTTCCTCGCAGGTCTGCAAAAGATAAGCAGTAGCATATATGAAGCCGCACAGATTGATGGTGCGAACGATTGGGTAATCTTTTGGAAGATTACTTTGCCACTCGTTAGACCTTTTGTCATAGTTAACACTATATATACAATCGTCGACTTAGCCTCGTTTGCTAACAACCCAGTTAACACGAGTATAACTCAGCACATGTTCGATATTGATAAGCCTTATTCGTACTCTTCAGCGCTTTCTTGGATTTACTTCGCAGCTGTGATGGGCATACTCGGCGTTGCGTACATGCTTCTGCATGAAAGGAGGAAAAAGAAAATATGAAAGATAAAAGCTTTCACTTTTCGTACTACAAGCATTTTAAAGATCCAGCGACTAAGACAATTATATATATAGTTCTCATTGGTATCGGTTATGCTTATCTTTATCCTCTCCTTTACATGATAACAACTTCGTTTATGACTGTCGATGATTTAGTAAATTCAACCGTTGTCTGGATTCCGACGAAGTTGACCATTGAAAATTTCAGAAGGGCATGGACCGTTCTCGATGCAACAAAAGCCCTTTTCAACAGCGTGTATACTTCAACACTTCCGGCACTGCTACAGACTCTTGTAACAGCCTTAATAGCTTACGGACTTTCAAGGTTTGAGTTCCCTCTGAAGCGACTTTGGATTGTATTGATGCTTGCTACTTTCTTGATCCCCACGCAAGTAACATTAGTCACAAAATACATGCTGTTCAGCCAGTTAAGGCTTACTGGAACTATTTTTTCTTCTATATTGCCAGCAACACTTGGGCAGGGCATAAGAAGTGCTATTTTCATACTCATGTACTATAACTTCTTCAACATGTTGCCAAAGGCATTTGACGAGGCAGCAGAGCTCGATGGAGCAAACTCATTCCAAATATTCTATAAAATCATACTCCCGCTTTCGCTACCGGCTATCGTAACAGCTTTCATATTCTCTTTGGTGTGGTACTGGAATGAAACGCTACTTTCCGGGTTGCTTATGGGAAACAACATCAAAACA
>WUQU01000573.1 GCA_009889605.1 Candidatus Bathyarchaeota archaeon
AAGTAATATACTTTTATTCTTGCCCCCTGCAGGTGTGCAGGGGGTAATTTTATTTTAAACTTGCACTTTGTAGTGCAGGCAAGGAGGTGTTTACATGGATACAACTACAATTATATTAATATCCGCAGTACTGGTTGGTGCTATTGTAATTGGTTTTCTTTTCCTTATGCCAAAGGAAGAACCTTCTCGACCATTAGACACATCTTCAGCTGTTAAAACCATGGAAGACATTAATAAAGTGATGTCCAGTAGTTCAGGTTCGGCAACACCATCTACTCCTTCTCAACCAACGCAGCCGACTCAACCAACTCAACCTTCTCAGGGTACACAGTCTCCACAACAGCCTTCTACCTCTCCAGTACAACCACCAGCTCAGTTATCAAGTGCGTACATTCAGGCATACGGAGAAGGATATGGCAAGACAGAATTGGAAGCAGAGGAAATCGCTAAGAATAATGGATTAAAGAATCTAACTGAACAGCTCTATGTTCAGGTAAAAACATCTGCAGAGCTGAAAGAAAAGCTAACAACAGTTATCCAGGATGGAAAAGTCAGGGAGAAATTTGAAAGCCAGTATGAAAAAACTATACAGACGAAAACAGAATTTGAGTTAACGGGGGTTACTTACAGGTTAGTCGAAAGAAAGCAATCCGGGAATCAATACTACGCCAAAGTGCAAGTATATATAGAAGCAGAAAAGGCAAAGCAAGCATTAGAAGCTTACATAGCGATCAATATCGGCAAAACTTTGCTGGACAACAAGATGGTATTCACTGCGAAGAATATTGCTGACAAGTACAAACCACTCCTTTTCCAAAATGTGTTTCCACCCAAAATCAGTGAGGAACTTACTAGTTTGATAAGTCAAATAAAATCAAAATATGATAAAGTTCAAGGGCTCATAAAAAATATAAATTCTGCACAGGTTAGAGATGCACAAACTGCATTCGACGCTGCAGACTTGGTAAACCAGTTATTTGCGACAGTCAATGATTTACCAGCGAATTTAATAGATACTGAAAAACTCAGACCTTACTTGAAGGATGTCAAAATATCGCTAAGCGGTCCTAAGGAAGTCCTTCTTGGTGAGCAGGTTAAGGTCGAGGTG
>WUQU01000574.1 GCA_009889605.1 Candidatus Bathyarchaeota archaeon
ACTGTTCCTGGCTCAATTAGAGTCATTTCGCATTTTCCTCCATTAGGCTTTCTGCAATCAGCTTGTTCTATTCTTACAGTCGTTCTGGAGCTCCCTATTACGTATGTTTTGATTTTGATCTTAGTGGTAGCGACAGAAACAGTTTCTTCGGCACAGATATTTCCCTTTTTGACGAAAGTCGGTAAAGTTATACATAACATGTAAGAGAAGAATATCGATTTAAAAAAAAAGTAATTTATTTCGCTAATAGAGCTTTGAGTTCCGCCCTAGTTACTTCAAGCCATTTAGCAACCCATGCAGTGTATAATCCAAAACCGCCACCTACTATAAATATGCCGGCATATGCAATAATCGCCAAAATATATCCTACTGGATAAGTTGGCCCGCCAAAAATGGAAAATGATGCCAAAATGCCACCTGCGAGTAATAGGAAAACTGCATACTTAGGCGCTATTTCTACTTCTTTAGCATCTATTGCAAGATAGCCAAGCGCCAATCCTATAACAAATCCTAAGGCAAGAAGAGAAGCAAGAACGTTGACAGCTGGCACCCATATTCCAAACAATACGCCAAGTATTGCTACTATAAAGCCCAGCACTACTATAGTTATCGCCACACCTTGAACTGCCATGTGTCTATACTTTTTTCCTTTTTTAAAATTTTTTCTCGCATACACAAACGACGTATTTCAGCTAATTGGCGTACACAAACGACGTATTTGTGAGTAGTACTTACCTTTAGGCGTTTGTGTATCAACTAAGCAGAACGTCCGTCGCTTGTGCATCCCTCTCGCTGGAGAAAAAGCGTTTGTGTACGCAGATCTGAGGAAAAACAGATATGGGCGAGAGTTTAAAATTCGGTAGATTTTTTATCTCTATGAACGTTGCAACTGTAATAGCCGTTCACCACTTAGAGATATCTAAACACTTGAAAATTACAATTGAAAGTTACTACAGGTGGAACGTCCTCCCCATCTTAGTATTCGACAAGCTCTCCCCAGAGGTTGTCGAGTTTATTAAAATTCTCAAAAAAGAGAAAATCGACCTTCCGCCTGTTGCTACAGTCTCGTGGGTTACAAGTGGAGGAATTGGCGTAGGTCATGCAAGAGATGTAGGTCTCAGACATGCCGTTGAGCTGGGTTTTGACTGTATTATTAATTCAGATTCACATGTTGTTATGATGCGCGATCCCCGTCCAGCCTGTGCTTCAGCTTTTGAATCAGGTTTTTCGTTTATCCCGCACTTAACCAGTCCATTTGATAAGTTCCCGCAACCCTCTAATGCGCCACAGTTCTATAGCGTTATCCATACGCTTGATCTCAATCAGTACGCTGATGTGTACTGGTGTAAATTTAAGCCGTGCGGATACGATCCAGTAATTGTCTTTTCTGCCAATGCGTTGAAAAAACTTATGGATGCCCAATCAGACAAGCTTATTATAGGCAGAGGCTTTGGAGCCGAACTGCACGACATAACTATGAGCTTAACAAGACTTGGCTTTTATGGAGCGTGCAACCCCTCCGTGTTGTATATACACAGAGTCAGCACTGGAGAAGAAGAGTTCTGGCGGAAGCGGTGGAACCAGCAACAGCTAGATCTCTTCATGGAGAGCATGGGCGTCTACTTGCTCAAACACGTGCCCGAGCCGTACAGATCTAGATCTAAGTACAGTTCCGGCTTGAAGCGAGTACAGCCGTGGCAGAAAGAGCTCATAAACCAGTTTAATAAAGCCGCAGTAAAATCGGCTTTAGACGCGTACAAAGAATTCGTTAACTCAAACCCAATAATTTATCCGCGGATGCAGTTGTTCTAATCTTTTGCGAGCCTTACTAGCTGTAACAAAACTATTAAAACTAGGAGGTTCGGCAGAACTCCAAGCATATAGCTGAGACCAGTTTTTGTTTCAGCTTCTACGCTTTTGCACAGCGTTTCCATTAACTCTCTTTCTTTATTACACCTCTCTTCTCCAAACTGCTCTTTGCATTTTTGGTAGGCTGCTATTGCGGCTGTGCACGCATTTACCAGCGATTCTTTATACTCCGATTCTTTGTAAACTGCAATAGATGCCAAAGAGCCCAAAACTACTGCGCCTATAGCCAGAGCTTTAGCTTTACCTGTAAACGGTGAAGCGGCAGATCTCGCGCGCCCTACTGCAGAAGACAAAAGCCTTGCTATTCTCGGTTTGGTTTTGTTCCAGACAGATCTGCCCACTTTGACTCCTATAACGGGAAGCGCTCTAGCCACGTTTTTCGTCGCAAAAATAATCCTCTCAGCGGACTTGCTCTTAGTAAACTTCGCTAAAAAGGAGCCTACTCTTCTAGCCAGTTCCGCAAGCCCTGTTGCAGTCGGGTAGCTCACCTCCGGATATCTGTAGTACTCCATATACGGATCAATACCGCTACTAGCAAGCTCTAAATCGGCGCCAGAGCTCATCCAGCCGCTTATGTCGGCAAAATAATTTGAATCCGGTATGTTGTAAACTTTAAGCCATCTGGGATCTCTTGCCGGCTCTGCGCTCGTTACTACATACGTATAGCTCATATGATCAAGCTCTAACGCGTCTATATCGTCGAGAAAAACAACCTCTTCTCCGTCCGAGTCTCCCCTAAGCATATCAACATTAGCAAACGGCGTTTTGAGCTGATCATATGGATGTACTGCTTTAGTGTACAGTGCAACTTTTCTGCTCTTTTCGTCTAGAGCAACTATTTGACATAACGTTGAAGTTGTTGAAATTTTAGGCGCATAAAAGTACGCAACATCGCCCTTCCAAAATACTGCTGGGTAGAAGTTGCGCTCTAAATTGCCGTAAAAACAGTTTATTGCATACTCATCAAATAGCTTCAAATTGCTCACTCTGAACTCAGCCAGCTCAACCCAGTCTACGGCTTCTTCATATACATCAACAGGTATTTCTGCTCCGTCTGCATAGGCTTTTACTGGCAGTGCAGAAGAAGAGACTGTATAAATAACGGCTGGAGCCAGCTGGAATATTGCGACAACTCCCTGCGGATATGTGAACGGTATGTAGAAATCTAGATAGTCTCCAGAAGCGTAGAAAACGCGAATAGAAGAAAGTGGCCTGTCTATTTCAGCAACAAGCCTGTGGAAAACATCTCTACCATTATATACTCCCTTAACAAGATAAACCTTCACGAAAAAAAAGATTGATTTACCTTAATTCTTTAAATAGCGAAATAATGAGAATTACAGGCAGTATCGATATCAGCAAGTTCGTGATTTGCGAGAAATCTGTTGCAGGCAGTCCTCGAAGGGGCGAAGGAGACTGTTGTATCTGTTGTGTAACAGTAGGTTGCGGTTGCACTTGTTGTGACGGAACTTGTTGTTGAGGTAAGTTACAACAACAGAGATCGTACGGGCACATCCCCACACAACTCCCGCCTCTGCTTGCGCAGTCTGCAGGAGAAATGCACAGCCCTTTTTCGCACGAGAAGTTGCCCATTTCTCCATAACATATACATCCTAAATCGCAATATGCTATACAAGAGCCGCCTCGCTTTAGGCAATCTACAACAGTTCTACAAGTGCCTTGAACGCCAGAGACAGAGCTTGCTTCAGCTGATTTTATACATGTCATTCTATTCTGACGGATATGTCGTCACGAGTTGTAATGTACCTCCGTATCCGCTAACCAGCTGGGCTATATAGTCTGGATTTAGATTAGACGCTAAATAGATTTTCTTATTAGCTCTGTCTACGACTATATAATCATATGACGTTCTGTCAATAGAAATAGGCTCTTTAAGACCGCCTATTATAATATTGAAGTCTTTTGTTGCAAAGACAACGCTGATAGATTCCTTCTCTATTACTATACCGTTTTGGCTAAGGAAGTCAACTAACAACGACTTAGCGGCAACACT
>WUQU01000575.1 GCA_009889605.1 Candidatus Bathyarchaeota archaeon
AAGATAATTACTGAAACGGAAGGCGTCACCAAAAGGGAGAAAGAACTTTTGATAATGTTAATGAGGAAGAAAATAGGTCCAAACCTTTCATCCATTCTAAGACTAATATTAGACAACTCACGTCGAATAATAGATTACAGTAAAGGTATCGCAGAGCTAATCCTAAACTTGACTGTTGAAAACACAGTTGACATGCTTTTCAACAACGCTCTCGCAAAAACGCGTTAACACTACTTTAAAATTTTTGCAATTTGACTTCGTTTTTATGAATAAACTCTTAATAAAAATTAGTTTAAATGAAAAGTTTAACTAGAAAACGAAAATATTTATATATACTCTTAAGCATTTAGTTGCAACAGTTAAACGCCATCACCAATGAGAGGCTTCACTTTGCGCGTCTTGGTTTCATGGAGCGGTGGCAAAGATTCTTGCCTAGCTTATCATAAAGCCCTAGCACAAGGCCACAAAATCTATGGCATAGTCACTTTTATATGGGAAAAACCATCCCTCGCCCACCCGCTAAAAATTACTGAGCTACAAGCAAAAGCCTTAGAAACAAAATATTTCAAGGCTGAAACAAGGGAACCCTACTTTGAACACTACAAAAAAGCCATATCTAAGTTGGCTGAAAACGGAGGCATAGAGGGAATAGTGACAGGCGACATTGCCCCTTTAGACGCTTTCCACGGGAACTGGATGGACAACATCTGCAAAGAGTTAAACATAAAACTGATTAGACCATTGTGGGGCGTTGACCGCTACCAAATTTTAAAAGAACTTATTTCACAAGGATGTAAAGCAGTTTTTTCTTGCGTAAAAATGCCGTGGTTTAACGAAAAATGGCTTGGGCGTGAATTAAACTGGGAATCTCTAGAAGAACTGAAAATTTTAGGGAACCGTTATGGGATGGATCTTTGTGGAGAAAACGGGGAATACCACACACTAGTAACAGATGCACCTATATTTAAGAAAGCCATAGAAATCTCCAAATTCAGTGTTGAAAGGTGCAATGGAACCTTCTAGATGAAAATAGAGGAAGCCTCCTTAAAACC
>WUQU01000576.1 GCA_009889605.1 Candidatus Bathyarchaeota archaeon
CCATAAATGCTTTCGTTTCTTCATATTCTAACCTTGTAAAAATAGGTTCATGTGATCCATCACCATAGAGACATTTAACTTTTTCATCCCTATTCATATTTACATATCCACCGCCAGGCAATTTAGATCCTAAACGCAGAATGCCAGCATAATAAGGGTTTTCTAATGTATATTGAGCCGTTGCAGAAGTCCATTCACTCCCCCGGCGTAACTTTCCTTCCCGGTTTAATTTTGTGGCTATTGATTTGTAGCCCAGGCCACTCATATATAGCTCTCTTGCTTCACGAATGATTGCTGCCTCTTCCGGGATGATTTGTTCATCTTGCGTATATCCATATGGCAATATACCACCAGGACGCTTTCCTTCCATGATCATCTGTTCAATGCCAAACCGAACACGCTCGGAAATCGTGCCTCGCTCCCATTCTGCCATAGCTGCAACAATGGTGATGAATAGACGGCCCATAGCGGTCGTTGTATCGAATATTTCGGTTGATGACTTGAACTTTACGCTATGCTTATCAAAACGTTTCAGAAGCTCATGCAAGTCCATTACAGACCGCGTTAGACGGTCTAGTTTGTACACCAATACCACATCGAACCTGTTTTCCTCCATGTCCTCCAGCATTCGTTGCACTTCTGGACGGTTTAGGTCCTTTGCAGAGTATCCATCATCCACATAAAAGTCGTGTATATCCCAGTCCTGAGATTGTGCAAAACTTGTCAGGCGCGAACGTTGTCCTTCAATAGAGAAACCTTCTTCCACCTGCATTTCGGTTGAAACACGAATGTATATTGCTGTTTTCATAGGGGGCTCCTCCTAGTGTGTGGTATTCAAAATTGTACTAATTCCATACAAAAATAAAAAGACCCTTGTCAGGGTCTCGCACTTACAACTTTTACTCCACATTTTTTCAGATCAGATACAACATCTAAAAGTTTGGCTTGTTCTCTTGAAAATTTAGAAGAATGTGAAATAACTATAGCATCAAATTCTCCTAGTTTTGCATCTTCCAAGAGTTCTTTATATGCCGGTCGCTCGTCGTCTAATCCGCTATAACCTTCATCTTTGTATATTCCATATAAATCCCATCCATTTTCTTTGATATATGTCTTACAAATGTCAAATTGAGTGTTAACACCTTGCAATTCCTTTGCTGATCTTACATATATAACTGCTTTCACAAAATCACTCCTGTTATTATTCTTACTCAGATTTTATACTTTGCAGATAGAAATAAAAAGCCCTCTATATAGAGAGCTATGATATAATACGAAAAGCATGAAAATTATGGGTACAAAGTCACACGAAGGATGGATACATAATGACTAAAGAAAAGGATATTTACTGGAACGTACTAAAAGGGCTTGCCATTATTGCAGTAGTTATTGGACATGCTGATTCTCCGTTTACAGGATTCGTTTACATGTACCACTTGGCACTATTCTTTTTCATCTCTGGTTATTGGTACAATGACAAATATTCGCTTAATCCTTCTGTATTTATAGGGAAAAGAATAA
>WUQU01000577.1 GCA_009889605.1 Candidatus Bathyarchaeota archaeon
AAGCTTAGGTATATCCGCGATGAAGGCCGAAAAATAGCCATAGAAACCATTAAAGAGATTGGCAAACCTCAAACAGATCCAACCGCCAGAGTGGACCGTTTTCTCGAGTATTTCACAATTTTACCTCAAAGTTTAGACCCTGCAGGCGTCGTTTGGAAACTTGAGCACATTCTCGACGTTAGGGATACCCGTTTCAAGGACGAAGTTAAGCTTCTGGCACCAGCGGCGGATGAAACCCAAACCAACAATTTGGAGAACACTCTTGAGGCGGCGATGGCGCTTAACTACATTTACAAGGTGATAAGGCACTACTATTTGCTTGGAAAGAAAACCCTAAGCCTCTACATAATAATGCAGATACAGATGATTTTGCCAATAGTGATGCGGGAGGCTGAAGCCTACGCCAGCGCGTTAAAAGCCTTCGCTTACGGTCAACCCATAGGCGACGGAATAGGCCCGTTGGTAGCAGCCAAACTTATGCATGGACAGCCCGTGAGAAAAATCCCGAAAGACTGTGTTGTCGCAACGGTGCCCATTGAGGGACGCATAGCCTACGTGGTGAAGGCTGAAGGCCCCGGCGGAAATGTGGGCAAACCTGGAGATGCAGTTAAAACGGTTATAGAAGAAAACGAGGGTAAAATAGCCAACGTAATTATGATTGATGCTGCCTTGAAGCTTGAAGGCGAAGGAATCGGCGAAGTGGCTGAAGGTGTAGGTGCAGCCATAGGCGGCCCGGGCGTGGACCAGTTCAAAATTGAAGAAACCATACTGAAATATCGTATTCCAATTAACGCTGTGATAATTAAGGAGGATATCGGCGATGCGGTTTCGCCCATGCGCAAGGAGATTTTTGACTCTGTTGACAGGGTTATCGAGAGAATTAAGCAGGTTGTGCTGGAAAGGACTAAAGAGGGCGACAAGGTTATTATCGTAGGCGTGGGCAACACTATAGGCATAGGTCAATAGGAGGCAGATGAAATGAGCAGAGCTACCCAATCTGTGGCAACAAAAGTTTCCTCAGTTGTGCTCCTGATAATATTTGTAACCTTAGCCTTATCGCTTTCAGCTTTGATTCTTGCCATCCAAGCTTACAGTTACGGAAACGATGTTGTTGCAGCATACCTAATCCTTTTAGGTTTTGTAGGTGTAGCCTCATCTACATACGTGCTCTTCCAGACAAGGAAGCGTATTATGCGTTTAAGAATTGAAACCCAGCCTATAACAACCACAATTGAATGTAAGAAGTGCGGCTTCAAAAGCGTAAGGGAATTCCAACGTGGCGACTACATTTTCAAGGAAGTTGAAACCTGCCAAAAATGCAACGAAAAAATGTTAATAACCGCAATATACCGTGAAGTCCGCGAGAAAGGAAAAGAGGCTTTCCCCTACTAGGTTAAAACAACACACCCATCTTCAACTATTAACACTGTATGCTCCGCCTGCGCCACGGGTTTTCGGCTGACTTCGATAAACACTGGATACGCCATGATGGCTTTAGTCTTCAAGAGTTCTTGAAAGGCTTCGCGGTAATGTTCTTTTGGCACTATGTCTTTGAGCCAACGCTCAGCGAAGGGCAAAGTTCTAAAGCTTTCCTCAATATATCGCAGAAGCTTCTTAGCATAGGGGTTTTTAAGCGATTTCTGTTTCAGAAAACGGAATATGGTGAATTCTTCGCTGTCTTCAACTTTTCCAACAGCGTTTGGAAGGGTTACGAAGGGCTCAACAGCGTAGATTCCGCCAAGCCTCAGCTTCGAAAATGAGACGTGGGCGACGTTTGGCAATGAAGTGCCCGCGTGTATTAGATATCTTCCAACCTGATGTCCGGTAAGGTTCGAGACGGGTTTGAAGCCGCGGGATTTTATGGTTTTTTCAATTAAGGTGCCAAGCGTTGAAGTGGAAGTTTCTGGACGAATCGCGCTTATAGCCGTTTTTAAGGCTTGCTCCGCCGCATTCACAAGATCCCTATATTCATTGTTGAAGCATATAGTTACCGCCGTGTCCGTTACGTAACCATCCACATGAGCGCCTATGTCCACCTTCGCAAGCGAGCCTTCAGGAACCCTTTTTGTGTCGCTTGGAGGCGAAGTATAATGAGCAGCTATTTCGTTTATTGAAACATTTCATGGAAAAGCAGGTTTTCCGCCTTTTTCCTGTATAAGCCTTTCCGCTTTCTCGCAAATCTCTATTATAGGCATGTTTTCGCGGACAAAACCTTTGAGTTCTTCACGGGTTTCACGAAGTATCCTTCCAGATAAACGAAGTTTTTTGTAGGCTTCTTCGTCGAAGTCGTCCAATTCTCGTCAACTCTAAGTCTTTTAATCTTGTCAACAACTATTTTATTAGTAGGTTAAAAACTTGATTAATGAAAGGTGGGCAGGATGGCTAAATTAACGCGTTTTGGACATGCTGCCTTCAAAATCGAGATGGCGGGTAAACTGTTTTAATTGATCCTTGGCTTGACGGAAGCCCAGCGTCGCCGGTGAAGGCTTCAGAAGTTGAATGGGCAGATGTTGTTTACGTCACCCACGACCACGGCGACTATTTGGGCGAAGCCTTCAAATTTTCAGCGTCAAGATCTTCGGTTGAAGAGTGGCAAATTCGTCTCCGCCTAAGTGGAAAACCATCTTGGCCTTTTCAAGGTTGTATTTGTCTCCGGCTAAGGCGTCTTTGTTGGCGTAGGCTTCGATAATTTCGCCGACGAAAATTGTGTGGTCGCCTGTGACGAATCTGTCGTGAAGCTTGCATTCTAAATGGGCTACGCATTCTTTTATTATTGGAGGCTTAACTTTCTTGGCAGGTATGGGTGTTAATCCTGCCTCTTTAAACTTGTCTCGGTTTCTTCCGCTGACTCTACCGCAGAAAAGTGTTTCTTTAAGGATGTCTATGGTTGGGATGTTAACCACAAACTCTTTTGTCTCCTCAATAAGTGTGTGGGAATGTCTTTTAGGGCCTATGCTTACGGCGACTAAAGGTGGGCTTATAGAGGTCGGCATAGCCCAAGCCAAGGTTATTATGTTCGGTTTTCCAGCTTTGTCTACACATGAAACGAGTACTGTATGCATGGGGTGCAAAAGCCTGTAAGCTGAGGAAACATTTACATTAAATGTTTCCTTAATGCTCATAACCCTTCAACTCCTCACACTTGTTTCCCATAAAATTTACTGCTTAAATAGTTTTCCAAAAAATAACAGTGAATCAACTCGTATTTCGAATACTAGGGGGTTGGACTGGCATTAATAGGGCATAAAATTGTTTGTTTCGTATAAGGGGATATGCTTAAGTTTAAAAGCTATTTTAACTGTATATTCCCCTTCAAATTTGGTGGAGGAAATCGCGCAGTTGCAGTCTGAAAGTGACAGAAAGACGGTTCTAGACCCGTTTGGAACAAGCATGGTTACAGACTATGAAAGATTGTATAAGGAGTTTGGGATTGAGCCTTTTCAGCCTCTGCTTTCAAAAGTGCCGGATCCTTCAGTTTACATGAGGCGCGGCATAGTTTTTGGGCACCGTGATTTTGGCAGAGTATTGGACGCAATGGTGAAAGGCGAGGCTTTTGCTGTTTTAAGCGGCATAAAACCCACAGGCGAGTTTCACTTGGGCACTTTGATGACTGCCAAAGAAATTATTTATTTTCAGCAGCACGGAGCCCAAACCTTCTACTGCATAGCCGACATAGAAGCCTACGAGGACAACAAGATTCCCTTTGAAAAAAGCGAAAAAATAGCCATAGACAATGTTGCAGACCTTCTTGCTTTGGGCTTTGACCCTGACAAGGGATACGTTTACCGCCAGTCTAAAGAGAACCGCGTTAAAGATTTAGCCATAATCTTCGGAAGAGCGGTTACTTTGGCAACTATGAAGGCGATCGACGGAGAACGCAACATTGGGCTTTATTTGGCTGCCCTAATACAGGCTGGAGACATCCTTCTGCCTCAGCTTGATGATTTCGGCGGACCGAAACCCACAGTTATACCCGTGGGCGTAGACCAAGACCCTCATATTCGTTTTACAAGGGATATTGCTCAGATTTTTCAGAAAAAATATGGGTTTATTCCGCCATCTTCCACCTATCACAAGCTTATGAAGGGGTTGGATGGTTCGCCGAAAATGAGTAAACGTCTCATGAACTACTTCACTTTACACGATAAACCTGAAATTATTGCTAAAAGAATTTCTGAGGCTTTCACTGGCGGAAGAGCAACAATAAAGGAGCAGCGCGAGTTGGGCGGGGTTCCAGAAATCTGTCCAGTGTACGAAATATGCATGTTCCACTTCGTGGAAGACGACGACGCAGTGATAAGGACTTATCATGACTGCAAAGCTGGAAAACTCTTATGCGGAGAACATAAGAAACAAACGATAGACGTTGTGCTAAAATTTGTTGAGGAACATCAACGGAAAAAACGAAAATTTGTGGACAAGGCGCAGCAAATAATCCAGGCAGAATAGCGATGGCCAGAGGCTGTATCAGAGCTGCTCAGTTTGGCTTTTATTTTGCTATGTAAAAACCTTTTATTTTGGTGCTGGGTATAGCCCTTCTCTGGGGAACTGTATGAGTGAAACCATGTTGTATGTTTCTAAGATTAAGGACGGCACAGTCATCGACCATATCACTGGCGGGCATGCTCTTGATGTTGTTAAGATTTTGGGTATAACGGGAAAGGAGAAGCGCATAATCACTATTGCAATTAATGTACCGAGTAAAAGGTTTGGGGTTAAGGACATAGTGAAGATTGAGGGCAGAGAATTGAACCCTCAAGAAGTGCATAAAATCGCTCTGTTGGCGCCGCATGCTACCATAAACATTATTCGCAATTATAATGTTGTAGAGAAGCAGCGGGTTAGACTGCCAAGCATTATTGAACACATAATTCAATGTGACAATCCAGCATGTGTAAGCAACAGCAACGAGCCTGTGAAAGCTAAATTTTACGTTAAAAACGAGGAACCGCTTTTGCTTAAATGCCATTACTGCAGTTACATCATGGAAAAAGGCGATGTGCTTAAGCAGTTTTAGCTGGTTTTGATTGTGTGTTGTGTTCGGAATCTTGCGTATGCTTATATCTTAAGATGGAATATTTCAGACGCAGATATGTCTAAAAAAGACATATTGAACACACGTAAAACACAAATACACATGGCGAAAAACATGATAGAAATAATCGCATCCATAATATGGGCGGGTTTCATAACCTACGCAATATGGTATTTTGCAGCAGCCAAACACTGCGCACCACTAACACTAAACGAAGCGAAAATTTTATGGAAAATCCACAAACAAACCACCCACTGCAACTCAAAAATGTGGAGAGAAATACGCCGCGGCAAAAAAAATAGTAGGCTTCGAATGCGAATGCGGATACAAACACATACAGAAACGCCCAATAAGGGCAGGCAAA
>WUQU01000578.1 GCA_009889605.1 Candidatus Bathyarchaeota archaeon
CGGTATGGTTATGAATGTCATCCAGCAAGGACGCGCTTCACTCCAAAGACTTAAAGAGCTGAACGAAGCGAAACCTGTTGTTGTAGAGCCACAAAATCCTGCAAAGGTGGAAAGGATAGAATCTATATCTATTAAGGACTTGTGGTTCAGATATCCAGGCACAGAGAGGGATGTACTTAAAGGGGTAGATTTTGAAGTTAAAAAGGGACAGTTTGTAGGTATCGTTGGAACAGTTGGAAGCGGCAAGTCTACTCTTGTAAAACTCATCAGTAAGCTTTATCCAGTTGAACGAGGGAAGATTTTCATCAACGATCTTGACATTAACGACCTACATTCGCAAAATATACGGGACTTGATATCATACGTTCCGCAGGAGACATTCTTGTTCTCAAATTCAGTTTCGCAGAATGTCGCGTTTGCAATGGAGAAATACGATTTAGAAGAAGTAAAAAAATATGTCCAGCTTGCGGCAATTGACGATGATGTGGAAAAATTCCCAGACAAATACGATACAGTGGTTGGTCAGAGAGGTGTTATGCTCTCAGGTGGACAGAAGCAGAGGTTAACAATAGCAAGGGCTCTCATGAAAAAAGCGGATGTCTACATATTCGATGATTGTCTATCCGCCGTTGACCCTGAAACGGAAGAAGAAATCATCAGGACATTGAGAACCGAGATGAAAGGCACTACGATGATTATAATTACCCACAGATTAAAGGTGTTGCAGAACGCAGATGTTATATATGTATTCGACCAAGGCAGGATATTGGAAAAGGGAACACATCACGAACTGCTTGAAAACGAAGGATTGTATGCAAGGATGTTCAAGAAACAACTTGTTTTAGAAGATTAAGAATGTCGTTATAAACGTTTACGACGCAATTAAGTAGATTTGGTATACGGATTTATGTGATAAAATATGCTAAGGTGTGAGCTTTAGCATATTTTTGTGTTTCTTTTACAGGGGAGTGATTCGATGTCAGAAAGCGTTCTTACTATTTTATTTCTATCGGGCGCTCTTATTTTTTTGCAATCCTTATCGTTCGATATGTAATAAAATACAATAGTCTGAGAAATGAAAACAAAGCTCTGAACACTTTGCTTCAAAGCATGGGAATAATTGTTAGTGCAGAAAATCTTGGCCTTGCAGTCTGGGCGGATGACGAACTGATCTATATAAACAGCCCAATAATTCAAGATGCAGCAAAGGTTGGTATTGAACTAAGAAACAGAGAGGAAATCGATGATTTGTTACAGCATCCTGAGAAAAATATGATCCTGTACGATTTCTTGAAAGAGGTTAAAAAACAAATCGATTCTGGAACGAAAGATTATGTCGGAGTATGGAAGAAAGAAATTCAAAGATCATTCATTGAGATCAAATATGTTCGAAAGTACGTAGACGGCAAGCAGTTCAGAGTGGTTATAACAAGGAACGTAACCTACGAGTTTACAAGTATTGAAAGTTCAATTCTCCAAAGTCTTACAGAAATCCTCGATGAAGAGATTTCAAAAGATGTTGTTGACATAAAGCGCATAGGCGAGAAGATAAGAGAACTGCTTATAAAATACGGACTTGCGGATGTTTTTGGCATTGGACTGTTGAATCCCGGTGGAGAGATTTATTATCCATACTTCAAGTATAAAGACGATGATGACAGAAGCGGATTAGTGATGAAACCTTCCGAAAAGACGCTTTCTCGATATATTATAGACAAAGGAATCAGAGTTCATATAAGAAACAGTGTAACTGAAGAACGGTTAGCTGATGGTTATTACTTAAAAGAATTGCGTGGAAATGTTTATTCCATATACGGTGTACCCATTATATTCAGAGGACTTTCGCGTGGTGTGATTCTTTTTGAAAAAGAAGGGGAAAACCAGTTTTCTGATCTGACACTCAGCGTTTTTGACAAGATGGCAAGCGTAGTTTCTTTATCGCTGCGCTTTATGGATATAATAGAAGAGCTCGAAGTTGAAAAGCGAAAATTGTTTGAAGTGTCGATAAAAGACTACTTAACCGGTGCTTACAGTAGGTTGTTCTTAGATCAATTCTTAGAGAAGGAGTTGAGCAAATCCAAACGTACACAACATCCAACGTCGGTGATTTTTTTAGATGTCAACGACTTTAAGAGGATAAACGATGTTTATGGGCACATATATGGTGACAATGTTTTGAAAATGCTTGTGGAAACGATAAATAAAACTATACGATCAATGGATATCGTTGCGCGTTACGGCGGAGATGAGTTCGTCATTGTTCTACCTGAAACAGATGCTCAGAACGCGGAAAGCGTGATGAAACGCATAACAGAAAACCTAAAGGAGCATAATATTTTTGTTTCGTACGGCATTATTAACATATCTGGCTAC
>WUQU01000579.1 GCA_009889605.1 Candidatus Bathyarchaeota archaeon
ATATTCAAGCTTCTTGCTACATCAGGATGATTGGGTCCCACATTTTTTTCTGCAAGTTCCAGCGCCTTCTGAGCAACTATGATACCACGGCTATAGTTTCCAGCATCATACAGGTCTTCTGCTTCCTTATAAAGGATTTCCCACTCTAAACCAGCACCTCTGGCATCCACAGTTGATGGCACTATGCCAAAGAAGATAGCTGTAACCATGGTAACTATCATAAACTTCATTATGTTTCCTTTCATCTGTTCAAAACCTCCTTGCTTTATCTATCTATCTACTTGTTATTATATTTTCATAAAAGCTTTTTGGCAAGTGTTTGGAGGTTAAAATAAAGTTGTGTTCACTTTATACCTACAGGTTGGGCATTTGGAAATGGGTTAAGTTAAGAAAAGTAACACTGCAGACGAAAAAATACAAAGGAATCAAAGATGGCTAAATATGGAAATACTGTAGTATTATGTCGAGAGGAGTACTTCAAAAAATCAATTCAGATGGAGCCTCATTAGACTATTGCTCAAGCTACACAGCACACACTCAATCTGATAATGCTTGGAAAGAGGGATTTTACGGTAGTGGCCTTAATACTTCCGAGGGAGTGGCAAGGATCTACCCTCTGAATGTCAACTAATGCATCAATATCGCCATTAAGTTTTTTTATTCTTATCGATTTTTGGCTCTGCTATCTCTTAATGGCTTCAATTTTTGAAGCACGTCTCTCTAATGCTTCAGCCTCTGCAGTGCGATTCATATCCCTGTAAAGCTTTGCTAAGTTTCTTAAAATAGTAGCCACACTAGGATGTTCAGGACCGAGTGTCTTCTCCCTGATTTCTAACGAGCGCTTATAGAGAGGTTCAGCCTTGGCATACTTTCCTTGGTAATGATAAAGTGAGGCCAAATTGTTCAAACTTGCAGCCACATCGGGATGTTCGGGACCGAGTACCTTCTCCCTAATTGCTAACGAGCGCTTATAGAGAGGTTCTGCCTTGGCATACTCTCCTTGGGAACGATAAAGCCTTGCCAAATTGTTCAAACTTGTAGCCACATCGGGATGTTCAGGACCGAGTACCTTCTCCCTAATTGCTAACGAGCGCTTATAGAGAG
>WUQU01000580.1 GCA_009889605.1 Candidatus Bathyarchaeota archaeon
AGGAATATGATAATTGAAATTGCCGATGCAAATCCGAAATCCTGACCTCGTCCACCTTCAAAAGCGAGCTTGTAAGTGTAGGATATAAGAATATCAGTTGAACCAGCTGGTGTGGTTGTATTTGGCATCGCTGGTCCACCACCAGTTAAGAGGTAGATATTAACAAAATTGTTGAAGTTAAACGCGAAGCTTCCAACCAAAAGCGGTGCTATTGTTGTCATAAGAAGTGGGAATGTTATCTTCCAAAATCTCTGCCATTTGTTAGCACCATCGATAGCAGCTGCTTCGTAATAGTCTTCCGGTATGCTCTGAAGCGCACCGAGTGAAACAACCATCATGTATGGAAATCCGAGCCAAGTATTGACGGTAAGAACAGCAACCTTTGCCCAGAATGGATCATTAAACCACTTAATCGGTTCCGCACCAAAAAGCTGCGTCACGACAAACTTGTTGAGAATACCATATGTCTCATTGAAAAACCCATTCTTCCAAACAAGAACTGAAATGAATGCAGGAATAGCCCAAGGAATTATCAGCAATGACCTGTAAATCGCCCTACCTCTTAAGTTCGGATTATTAAGAACAAGAGCAAGTATCAGACCAATTACAAAAGTGAAGAGAACGCTGAGAGCTGCCCAGGTGAAGTTCCAAACAAATATCTTTGCAAAAGGACCTGAAACAGTCGGATCTGTGAAAATTCTTGTGAAATTCTTCAGTCCATAACCAGAGATGTAGCCACCAACTGCTACTTTTTCGCCTTTTTCATTTATATCGTAAATAGTACCATTCTCTTCGATTAACGGCCTGTTAGTAATCGTATTAATCAATACTGTCTTAACTATGCTCTTTCCTTTCTCTATAGTTTCTGCGAGACCAAGTTTGTACATGTGCCTAATCTTATACATATACAATTTTCCTTCTTCGTTCTGTCTCACAGCATATCTTTCTGACGATTTATCGACAAACTCTATTTTACTCATAGTTGGGAAGAGAATAGAATACTTAAAGTAATCTTCGTTAATTTGTGTAGAAGTATCGTCTGGACTGTAGAAGTACTTATATATATTCCCCGAGTCTTTTATTAATTCAATTCTTCCATTTTGAAGTTCTGTCTGAACTCCACTTTCGTTAATTTTGAGAAACTGCGCCTCAGCTAAGATTAACTGACCAGCTTCGCTTTTCAAGACGTTGTAATCTTTCGCAATGTAAGTTTCCGTTGCCGAAGAAACAACCACTACAAAATCGGATGTTGGTTGAGTGCCGTCAAACTTTACGTAAACACTGTAATTGAGTGGTGTGCTTTCTTCCACAATGTACGTGTAAATTGGATCAACCAACAATCTCTCAACGACTTCCTGTCTTGTCATTATGTGACCAGTTCCATAGTTCGTGAAAGCTGTTCTGATCGTAAAAGCTATCGGATAAAGCACAAGTATAAACAAAAGAACAAGAGCGGGTATCATGTATCTGTACGGATAAGCGTTCCTGTTAATTATGAAAAAGTCAATCAAAAATATAAGCACAAACAAAGTTACAGATAGCTCATAAAAGCCTCTGCCAAAAAGGAAAATCCCTCCAAGAACTCCAAATACTGTGAAAAACACCAAAAAGATCCAGCCAAGCACTTTCAAGAATCTCATGGGTATTCCTCCCCGACTGTATTTTTGAACATTCATTTGGTACGTTTGACTTTGAAAGAATGCTGCAGATTAGGTTTTGATATAGACATTAAGAAAAAGCACGGGGGCATACCCCCGTGCCCCTATCTGTATTTCAAGAATTATTTAATCTGTGCTTTAATCTGTGCAACTGCGTCTGCAAGTGCTTTTTCTGCTGGTACTCCTTGGTCAAGCGTCTTTGCGAGTGCGTCTCCCATTGCTCCCCAAACTGCTGCCATCTCTGGAACATTTGGCATTGGAAGTCCGTACTTTCCAAGGAAGTCTGCGAATTTCTTTGTAAGTGGATCTCTTGACATAACAAGTTCGTTAACATCGCTTCTTGATGGACATCTTGGGTCAGCTTGCCAAATTTGGAACATTATGTCTTTTGTTGCGATGAATTTTGTTAAGAAGTCAAGTGCGAAGAGTTTATTCTTGCTCTTTGCGTTAACCATGAAACCTTGTGC
>WUQU01000581.1 GCA_009889605.1 Candidatus Bathyarchaeota archaeon
CCGCAATGTAGTTGGCGATGGCTATTCCTAGCAGTTCGTCTGCGACAAGTCCTGGACGGCCAAAAAATATTTCAGAGGTTAACCCAGGCACCTGCCCATTTTTAGCCTCTTCTTCTAAAAGAAAACTTGCAACTTCCAAGCATGAAACATTCACATCGGATAAAGCTTCAATAAAGCCTTTCTTTAGAAGCTCAGCAGCCTTTTCTTTTGTTTCCACTCCTGGATGGGGAACAAACAGTTCCAAAGCAGTGTTTACAAGATCGTTGATGGTTATTCCCCTCTCTTCAAGATACTTGACCATGGGCGGGTTTTTGTTATCAGATCCCATTTAAACCCCACATTCTGATAACTTAACACTTAAAAATAACTGTTGAGGTGGGTCAACAACGTTTTCTCGAAGATTTATGGAAAAATTTACAAATCAAAGATTGCAAAATAATGGGGGAAAGGAGGGAAAAGTTTGCGTGATGTGCTTGTTGCTTTCAACAAGAAAGCTGGAGACGCCTTCTTAGAGCGGGTGAAAGGCAAAAAACCGTTGTTTGCTTGTGCAATAGGCGTTACAGAAACCGCGAAAACTCCTGGAATATCAGCGGCTGGAGAAAACCCAGATTTAACCGACTACACGCCTCCGGCTGACGTTGAACTTCTTCTTCTCGGAAAATGCAGGTGCATTCCCGGAGTGCCAGTAACTCCTGAAGGCATACCAACACCTGCGCTGATAACTAAAGCGGCGCTTGGGTTGGCAGATATTCCTGTCTTAGTGGTTAGTGGTGGTTTGAGGGTTAAGCCTCAAATACCCTTTGTAGAGTTGGGTGGAAGCCCGGGCGGCGATATAAAGACGGGAAAAGCTGTTGATAATGCCGAAGAAATTTTTGAAAAAGCCAAGATTTTGGGGGAGAATTTGGCTAAAAATGCAGAATATCTAGTGATTGGGGAAAGTGTTCCCGGAGGCACAACAACAGCGCTTGGCGTAATGATGGCCATGGGGGTAAACGCTGAAGGAAAAGTTAGCAGCAGCATGCCAAACAATCCACATGAGCTTAAGATAAAAACGGTTAAAGCAGGGTTTAAAGCTTCAAACATAAAGTTTGGAGATTTAAAAGGCAACCCGTTTAAAGCGGTTTCCCATGTTGGAGATCCCATGATGCCGGCTTTCGCAGGCATGGTTGTTGGAGCTGCTGGGGATATTCCAGTGTTGATGGCTGGCGGAACCCAGATGGGTGCCATATTAGCCATTGTAAAAGCCTTAAAACCTGAAATTTTGGGTAATGTGGCGGTTGGAACAACCAGATGGATTATAGCGGATAGGACAGCTGACTTGGCGGGTATAGTTGCTCAGATTGCTGATGTCCCAGTTTTGGCTGCGAACCTTGACTTTGGCCAGTCAAAATTTGATGGTTTGAAGGCTTATGAGGCTGGAGTGGTTAAAGAGGGTGTTGGCGCTGGAGGCGCTTGCATAGCTGCTATTTTAAAGTCGTCTGGCAAGATTTCAAAGGCGGATTTGCTTGCAGAAGTTGAGAAAATATATAGCCAACTTGTATCTAGTTGACTTAACATGATTAAGGAAATAAAAAATCTGCTTGGTTTTCTGACGATTTTCCCAGTGGGCATGTCCCAAGACTGCCTCACAGACGCTGCAAAACACATGTACATGTTCCCTGTAATCGGAGCCATAATAGGGTTTTTAGCGGGGCTGCTGGCTTTAGCGTTAAATTACGTGTTCTCAAATCTAATAGTGGGGATACTGACATGTGGCTTTATATTGTTACTTACAGGGCTCCATCACACTGACGGCTTATTAGACTTCGGCGACGGATTAATGTGCCAAGGTCCTCCTGAAAAGAAAATTGAGGTTATGCATGATGTACAGACGGGAACAGGCGGTTTGATGCTTGGCCTAATTACGGTTCTGGCAACTGCCCTATGCATTTCGCAGCTTAAAAGGGGTTTTGTCCTTCAAAGCCTAGTGGTGTCAGAGGTTTCAGCCAAGCTTGCCATGGTTGCCCTGGCGTGGTTGGGTAAATCTGCCCATGAAGGGATGAACACTTACTTCGTTAACGCTATGCATGGCGCTCATGGAAATTTGCGAATGGCAACGGCCTTGGCAATCTCTCTGGTAACGGCGTTTTTCACGTTTGGAATTACGGGTTTAGTAACTGTCATAGCGGGTTTGTTTACCGCATTAATAGTTCTTGGGATTTCAAATCGCCATTTTAGAGGAGTGACGGGGGATGTTATGGGAGCGACAAACGAGTTGACACGTATGACGTCGCTGCTCACCATCTTAATGTTAGCAACGGCAAAAGTATTTTAGGAGGGGGAGTAAGAGCAAAAACTGGACAGCGTCTAGTTTGCTATAAATTCTTGGAGTGGGGATGGTAAAGTTTTAAACCAGCCATAGATAAGGCTCAATGGTGTGCACCAAATGGGCAGAGTAAAAGTCTGCGTGGTAACTCATCTTTTTTTGCCTCACGTCGGCGGAATAGAAAGAGTTGTTTATGAACAAAGTAAACGTTTACTAAGGAAGAATTTTGAGCCAATAATATTGACAAGTGAAATTGCTGGAAAAGGCGAATACACTTTTTACGGTTTAAAGGTTTACTGTTATCCAATCTTGAAAATCGGGTTTGAACTTGGAATTCCCTACAATGTTCCAACACCTAAAAGCTACGAAGTTTTTTTGAAACATATAAGAGACTGCGACATAGTGCATGTGCATGGACACCCATATCTTTCCTCCTTTGCAGCGGTTAAAATTGCTGAAAAGTTTTCAAAACCAATAGTTCTCACCCAACACAACACCTTCATCGAGTATGGCGGTTTCTGGGACATTGCGGAAAGGTTGAACGATTTTTTTGTGGGAAGAAGCATCCTA
>WUQU01000582.1 GCA_009889605.1 Candidatus Bathyarchaeota archaeon
AACAAGGTCACCGAAAGAAGGATGATATGGTCCCGCGACGATGAACTGCTTTTGTGAATCAGGTACATAGTATCCTAAACGAGTTACAACCCCTCCGAAACTCTCTACAAACATTGTCATTTCCGAAATAATAGTAACAGCATCTTCAAGAGTCAAAGGTTCATATTCACCATTATTGTAAAGTTGCTCCAGTTCCGTGTCTTTGAAAACAATAGTCGGATGTATCCTGAAAAGCTTAACTCCTTCATTTAAAAGCTTACTGACAGTGCGTAAATCCTTTTCACTTGTGTCATACGGAAGCCCTATCATCAAGTGGGCTACAACTTCAAAATGATTTTGAACGAGTCTAATTGACTTTAGAACGTCTTCCTTAGTATAGTTTCTCTTAGAATGTTTTAACACATCATCGTCTAAGCTCTCTACACCGAGTTCTATTGTTTTAACATTGCCTGATTTCAATATTTCCAAGATTTCTTCATCTATACTATCAGGCCTTGTAGATATTCTTTTTGGAATATCAGGCCTTATTGATAACAATCTTTTCATAACATCTTTTGGAAGCCCTGTAAAAGTGCCACCATAGAATGCTATTTCGTCGATATCATTTTTGTCTTTAAGAAGCTGTTCCAAAACATAAAATTTAGGAACATTTTCACCAGTCATTATCGACTGATTGCAATAAACACACCGAGTCTTGCACCCTAAGTTTGGAAGAAATATTGGATATATTTTCAGTTTATTCGCAATTTTCACTCGATTCATCAACTCAATAGTTCCTTCACCACTTCATTGACTAACTTACCATCGGCCGAACCTTTGACTCGTGCCATAACTTCTTTCATAACTTTTCCAAAATCTTTCTGCGTAGCGTTAAGTTCCTTAATTACAGCGGACACAATTGCGGCAATCTCATCTTTTGACAGCATCTTTGGAGCGTATTCTTCCAGTATCTTAAGCTCTTCTTCTTCTGCCTTTGCAAGGTCTTCCCTTCCAGCATTCCTGTAAGCTTCTATCGATTCTTGTCTCTTCTTAATTTCTTTCAGTATCAGCTTTTGTATGTCCTCATCGGTTGCCTCTCTTTTTTCACCCTCGACTTCGAAATATCCAATAGCCGTCTTAATTGCTCTAAGAACTCTTAGTCTGAGGTCATCTTTATTCTTCATAGCTTCTTTCATATCGCTCAAAATCTTTTCCTTAAGGCTCATTTATACTCCTCCTTGCATAATATTAGCTTAGGAATCCCTCAAGAAAATTCTTTACTGCAGAGAGATTTGAATAATGATTATAACCACCTTCATGTACTAAGACTTTGTACTTTACCTTTGATGTGGCATCAGCAATCAGTCTGCCTGCTATCTTGTAATCTTCAGATTTTAAAGAAAACTTACCTACTGGATCTTTAACATGCGTATCGGTTCCGAGAGAAAGCAAAAACACATCGGGGCTAAATTCTTGAATCTTCTCCAGTGCCTTTCTTAGTGCCTCAAAATAAATCCTTCCATCAGTTCCCCTTGGAAGTGGTATATTTATATTCTTCCCTCTGCCTTTTCCCTCACCTATCTCGTCTTCAAAACCACTGTACCATGGATAGAATTCTTTTGGATCACCATGCAAAGAGACATAGAGCACATTTGGATCAGCATAAAAGATGTCTTGCGTGCCGTTACCGTGGTGGAAGTCAACATCTAAGATTGCAACCTTCATACCCTTTTCTTCAAAAAATTTCGCAGCGATTGCAACATTGTTGAAATAACAATAACCACCACCGAAACTACGCATCGCATGATGCCCGGGTGGCCGAGTTAATGCATATGTTACTTTTCCACTTGTGAAAGAACACTCTGCAGCAGACAATGCAACGTCCACTGCCCGTTTAGCTGCAATATAAGTAAGATTGTTTATAGGAGTTCCAGTATCAAAAATTAAATCGACAAAAAAGACTTCTGGAATATATTCACCAGATACTTCCTGAGATTTTTTGACAATGTACTTAAAATATTTTTCAGTATGCACTTTGAGAATCCATTCTTCAGAGAATTCAACGACGCTTCCTGATTGAAATTTCTTATTTAAATAACCTAACACCCCAGTAAGTCTCTCGGGTTTTTCTGGATTTCTTACGAATTGTCCATTGTCGATTTCTTTCCTTGGTACAAAATCAACGTTCAAATCTGAAAAGAAAACGAATTCACACGACATTTATTCCTCAAGCTCCTCAATTTTCTTAACTCTTCTTTCGTGCCTTCCACCTTCAAATTCGGCAGCAAGAAACGCATCAACTGTCCATTTTGCCAGTTCAATACCCATAAGTCTGCCAGGCAAAACTAATATATTAGCGTTGTTGTGTCTTCTGGCATATGTCGCCATATCAGGGAAAAGACACAAAGCCGCTCTTA
>WUQU01000583.1 GCA_009889605.1 Candidatus Bathyarchaeota archaeon
AAATGGTGGTCTAATAGAAAATTTGCGAAGGAGGTTTGGGAAGAAATGAGCACATATAGAATAACCATTATTCCAGGAGATGGTATAGGCCCAGAACTGACCGAGGCAACGTTGAAGGTTTTAGACGCAGCTCAGAAAAAGTTTGGTTTAGGGCTAAAGTTTGTCCAAGCTGAGGCAGGAGATGAATGTTTCAACAAAAGAGGCGTGGCCCTTCCAGAAGAAACAATACGCGAAATACAAAATTCCCACGCTTGCTTAAAAGGGCCTGTCGGCGAAACGGCGGCCGACGTAATAGTTAAGCTTAGGTTGATGTTTGATCTTTACGCAAATATACGGCCAATAAAATCTTATCCTTCAGCCCCTGTTTTAAGGCCCGATATTGACATGGTTTTTGTCCGAGAAAACACTGAAGACGTCTACCGCGGTTTGGAGTTTTCCATAGACGACACTGCTTTGTGCATGCGTGTCATTACCCGGCGGGGTTCAGAGCGGATAGCCAAAAAGGCTTTTGAAATTGCTAGGCGGAGGAACAAGAAAAGGAAGGTTACCGCAATTCATAAGGCGAATGTCATGCGGGTTACATGTGGACTTTTTGCCAGAGTTTGCCGGGAAATGGCTAAACAATACAGCGACATAACCTTTGAGGAGCAGTATGTGGACGCGGCTGCCATGCGCCTAATCAAGGCTCCGCAAGAGTATGATGTGATTGTTATTACAAACATGTTCGGCGACATCTTATCCGACGAGGCTGCCCAACTGGTTGGAGGCTTAGGCATGGCGCCTGGAGCAAACATAGGCGACAATTTCGCATTATTTGAACCCATCCACGGGTCTGCACCCACAAGAGTTGGAAAACACACTGCTAATCCATGCTCCATGATTTTAGCCGCCAAAATGATGCTTGATTGGCTTGGCGAAAAATACAATGATTCAAAATGTTTAGCCGCCGCCCAGGCTGTTGAAAACGCGGTTTCTGAAACGGTGCGTAAAGGCTTAACCGTTCCAGATTTAGGAGGCAGCATATCCACTATAGAAATGGGGAAGGCTATTGCGGATGAAATCCTGAACATGTCCCTCAAGGGAGGATAAACTGAGGGTGGCCCAAAACACCGTTTATATCCGCATATTTGACACCACCCTTCGCGACGGGGAGCAAACCCCCGGCGTGTCCTTAAGCATAGATGAGAAACTTGAAATCGCCCGTCAACTGGACATGCTGCGGGTAGACGTTATAGAAGCCGGCTCTCCGATGTCTTCCGAAGGCGAAAAAGAAGCTGTAAAAACAATAGCAAAGGCTGGGTTGAATGCTGAAATATGCGGGCTTGCCAGAACCACCAAGGAAGACATAGACGCTGCCATCCAATGTGACGTGGACTCGGTTCACACTTTTATTTCCGCCTCAGACATCCAAATTAAACATGCTTTAAACCTAACCCGAGAACAAGTGCTTAAATCAGCCGTTGAAGCCGTAGAATACATTAAAGCGCATGGCTTAGTATGTGAGTTTTCACCTATGGACGCTACACGGGCTGACATGAGTTTTTTGAAAGAACTATGCAAGGCAGCTGAAGAGGCTGGAGCCGACAGAATAAACATCCCCGACACAGTAGGCGTGATGACTCCTTGGACCATGCGCAAATTAATCGAAGACTTAAAGGCTGTGTTAAAAGTGCACATAAGCGTTCACTGCCACGACGATTTCGGCATGGCTGTCGCCAATTCGCTGGCAGGGGTTGAGGCAGGAGCCACCCAAGTGCACGTTACGGTTAACGGTTTAGGCGAAAGGGCTGGAAACGCAGCTCTTGAAGAAGTGGTTATGGCCCTTCACTCCATATACAAATACAGAACGGGAATAAACACAAGCCTCCTTTACAGCACTTCTAAGCTGGTTTCTAGGCTGACTGGGGTTCCCGTGCAGCCGAACAAGGCGATTGTGGGCGAAAACGCCTTTTCCCACAAGTCTGGCATTCACACACGCGGAGTTACCGTGGAACCTTTAACTTTTGAGCCTATAACCCCCGAGCTGGTGGGGCAAAAGAGACGGCTTGAAGCGGGCAAATTAGCTGGAAAACAGGGAATTAAAGCCCAATTGGAGGAGGCGGGAATACACCCCAACAAAGAACAGCTTAAAGCCATTGTTAAAAGGGTTAAAGAGTTAGGCGACAAGGGGAAAATTGTGACAGACGCCGATTTGATGGCCATAGCCAGAGCAGTTATGGGCGAAGTTATCGCAGAAGAGAAAATAGTTGTTCTGCGCGATTTGACAGTTGTCACAGGAATTAACACGGTGCCCATGGCTTCTGTGAAACTAACTATTGACGGCAAAGAATACACGTCTGCAGAAACAGGCGTAGGCCCAGTGGACGCCGCGATAAAGGCCATACAGAAAGTCACAAGCAACCTTGCCGACATCCGGCTAAGCGAATATCGTCTTGAAGCCTTGACAGGCGGCTCCGACGCCGTCGCCGAAGTGCTGGTTAAGGTGGAAGACAAAAACGGGAACGTTGTATCTGCAAGAGCGGTAAACGAAGACATTGTTAGGGCAAGCGTAGAAGCCATGATTGAAGGAATAAACCGTTGCCTGTTAAAAAAGCGAGCGTTAAGGAAGTAGAATCATGCGTGTAGCTTTCCAGGGTGAAATAGGTGCTTACAGCGAAAACGCAGTCTACGCGTATTTCGGACCCACTGCAGAAGTGAAACCCTGCCGATACCTTTCAGAAGTTTTCAGAAGCGTTGAAAACGGCGAAAGCGACTTCGGCGTGGTTCCAGTTGAAAATTCTCTGGAGGGCAGCGTAAACCAAACCTATGACCTTTTCCTAACCCACGACCTCAAAGTCTGCGGAGAAGTAATAGTCAAAATTGTCCACTGCCTAATAGCACATCCTGGAACAAAACTGGAAGAAATAAAAACTGTTTATTCTCATCCCCAAGCCCTGGCGCAGTGCCGCTTGTTCCTTGAGAAACTTAACTGCAAAATAATCCCTGTCTTCGACACTGCAGGCAGCGTGAAGATTATAAAAGATGAGGGGCTGCGAGATGCTGGTGCTATAGCCAGTGAAAGGGCTGCAAGAATACATGGAATGAGCATCCTAGCCAAAGATATAGGGGATTCCCCCAACAACTACACAAGATTCTTTGTATTGTCAAAAACCGACGCGCCGTACACTGGAAAAGATAAGACTTCAATAATCTTCTCCATTAAATCTTTTCCAGGTTCCCTTTACAAGGTTTTAGGCGAGTTTGCTTTGAGAAACATAAACTTGACAAAAATCGAGTCGCGGCCCACTAAACAGACGCCTTGGGAATACAACTTTTACCTAGATTTCGAAGGACACAGAACTGAAAAACACTGCCAAGAAGCCCTAGAAGCCATAAAGGATAAAACAAATTTCGTGAAAATTCTCGGATCTTATAAGGCTGCGTCAGTTGAGAATTCTAATTTTCGCTTCTAAAAACATCCAACATTTTATACATAATCTCATAAGACTTTGAATAATTTGGGTCTATCTTTTCTAATTCAGCTTTTAGGCGTTTAACCTTGTCTAAAAAGGCTTTTTTGTCTCTTTTGTTCATCAATTCTAGCCATTCCGCAGCCTTTTTTAGGAAGAGTTCCCCTACTTTATTGTTTTCGGGCAAGCTCATCTGGAGGCTTGTGGAGAATTCCGCATCTTCAGAGGCTATGGCCTCAACAAGTGTTAAAAGAAACTTGTAGCTGGCTCCTGAAACTTTTTGGGCTTCTGGAAAACAGCCATAACTGATAAGCGTGTCGCATGTTGCCAAGCTTAGAAAATATGGAAGCCCTAACACTATGGACATTAACTCGTCATGTTCCCTAGGAGACATAAAGAAAACTCTGGCTCCTTTCTCTTTCAGCCAGTTTCCAAATTCTTCGGCCAACTTTTCCTCTTCAGCGTTTGTTGGAGTTAAAACAAAATTCTGGTTTTTTATGGTCTTAACACCAGGCCCAAACATTGGATGAGTGCCTAAAACAGCTCCCTCCCTTATGTACTTGTGCATTATCTCCACCGGGCGCTCTTTCACAGAGCATATGTCCATGACCGTCTGCCCTGGGCGAATATACGCCTGTATTTCTGCTATGACGTTTTCGAAGCTTTCAATGGGCACGCATATCAAAACTCTGTCAGCACTTTTCACGGCGTCTATGCTGCTGGCTGTTTCTACTTTCAACTCTTCCTTTATCCTTGCAAGTTTGTCTTGATCTTTGTCTGAAACCACCACGTTTAGGCCTTGCTCAAGGAAAAACTTTGCAAACCATCTGCCCATTTTTCCGGCGCCTATTACCGCCACTTTCATTTGAAAGCCTCAGCGATTATTTTTAGGCCTTGCTCAACTTCGTCGTTTGGAGCTGTTAGGGCCAACCTAAAATGTTCTCTATAATTCCCAAACGATGTCCCTGGGGCTATGGCAACTCCCTTATCAAGCAAGTCGAAGGCAAATTTTTCAGAGTCCAACCCTTCCTTTTTCGGGAAAAGATAGAAAGGCGCTTCGGGCTTTGAAAACTTTAAGCTTGTTTTTGATAGGAGTTTACACGCCATGTCTGCTCTTCTGCGGTATTCTTCGCGAATCTTCCGGATAATTTCATGCCTTAGCTCTAAGGCTTTTAAGGCGCCTTCCTGAATGAAGGCTGGCACGTTTGTTAAAGTTATTTGGTTCAGTTTCACGATTTTCTCAACTAACTCCTTGTTGGCGATGGCGTAGCCCAGTCTCCACCCAGTCATCGCGAATGTTTTTGAAAAGCTTTTGACGATTAAGTGGTTGGGGCTTATGTCTAAAACGCTTTTTGTTTTAACGAAGCTTATGTCCGCGTAAACCTCGTCAGATAAAATTGTTATCCCCTTCTCGTCTGCTATGTTGGTGATTTTCTCAACTGTTTTTTCATCCATAACTTTGCTTGTGGGGTTGTTTGGGTTATTCAGTATGATGAGCCTTGTTTTGTCGTCGATTAGTTTCTGCAGTTTTTCAAAGTCTACCTTCCAGTCGGATTCAAGCTCAGTGCGTAAAATTTTAATTTCCGCTCCAAAACTTTTGGCGGTTAAATCGTACGCTGTCCAGTGGGGTGTGGGGACGATCACGTTTTCTCCTTTTTTCAATAGCAAATACATTGAAGCGAAAATTGCCCATTTTGACCCCGCAGTGATTACAATGTTATCCGCAGAGACTCCGTGAATTTCCGCTAAGGTTTCTCTAAGATTCTTTTCGCCGGCGGCTGAAGAATATTTGGTTTTGCCCTTTTTCATGGCTTCATAAGCAGCTTCAATTACTTCTGGTGGGGTTGGCTGATCCGGGTCTCCTAGGTTAAATTTTATTATTTTTTTTCCTTCGTTTTCAAGTTTTATTACTTTCTCGCTTATTTCGTATAACATGTTAACCCATTTTATGAAAGTGTGAAAATATTTAAGAATTTACGTGCTGTTTGCTTAGCTGTTTTCTTGTGCTTGTATGCTCATAGCCATTATAATTTTGTTAATGCCTTTAACCTCGTCTAGGGCTAGTCCCAGTTCAGACGCTTTTTGCAAGATAAGCCTGTACTTTTACTCTTCTCTTTGCAGATCCCTTATTGGAACTGCGTTTTCTTTTTTGGTTTTTCCAATAAGTTTAGAGACTTCAATTCTATCTTTTAAGAGTAAAAGAATTTTCTCGTCGATTTCGTCTATTTTTCTCCGTAA
>WUQU01000584.1 GCA_009889605.1 Candidatus Bathyarchaeota archaeon
AATCAGCTACAACATTCATACCTACGCTTTTGAAAAAGACACACGATGTGTATCCATTCACCGCCGCACCGAAGGCGACCTCAAGGGCTACCTTTTCATTCGTGGAAAATTCGAAATAAAGCGGGGACTTTTCTTTTGGAAGTAGATTAATCGTTTCGGCTATCTCAGGTGTTGGCGAACCAGGGTACGATGTAACTACTCTAACGCCACTTTCAATCATTGCTCGCACTATCGCTGTGTTGCCAATAACAATCTCTGAAAAAGGCTCTTCTTGGAGTAATAATTGACCCAAGTTTTTCATACAACCACCCCTTATCTTCACTTTCTGATAGAAAGAGTCCGAATATAACTAAATTAGGTGTAACTTATTATATCATAAAAAGATAGACTTTGTCTACATATAAATTTTATATCGTTTTTTGAGAAATAGTGAATATAGTATACAGAAGATTTAAGATGAAATTTAAAAAAACAGTTATTTAAATCTTTATAATTTTCAAAATTCGACTATTAGCAAGTATTGAAAGTTTCATCAAGTCACCATATGATATTAGTGAAAAATCATACTGAATCTAAATATCCCCTACCTTAGAGGTGCGAAAGCTTAAAAGGGAACACCGGTGCGAATCCGGGACGGTCGGGCCACCGTGAGGGGGGACGAAACCTGCACAATGCCACTGGCGAGCGATAAGCTGGGAAGGCGCAGGGAGTAGGATGATCCGCAAGTCGGGAGACCTGCCTTTAAGGGATGGGCGCCCCAAAAACCACAGATTTTTGGGGTATTTTTCTTTGAAAATTTTAAGGGGAGGCGAGAGTATGAAAGTGCAAGAGTACGTTGCGAAGGACATTTTGAGAGCCGAAGGAGTGAGAGTTCCGAAAAGTATTCTGATTCTTAGAAATTCAGACTTACAAGACTATGTAGAAGCACTAAAAAAATTAGGATTTCCTCAGGTGGCTAAAGCTCAAGTTCTTGTAGGCGGAAGGATGAAGGCTGGAGGAGTGCTTGTTTCAAAAACCATTGAACAGGCAATAAGTAATGTGAGTAAGATTATGGACAGCGAAATAAAAGGTGAAATTCCGGAAGGGGTTCTCGTTGAAGAATTTGTTCCACACGAAAGTGAACACTATATTTCGATAACGATAGATAGAAGTCTAAGAGACATCGTTTTTGTATATTCGAGTCATGGAGGAATAGATATCGAAGAGTTTACGAAGACTCATCCAGAAGAAGTTGTAAAAACAAACAGAGTAAACGATTTACCACTTGAAGTAAGAGCTTTTGCAAGAAGACTTTATGACATATTCGTTAAGTACGACCTGACACTGCTTGAAATAAATCCGTTCGTTGAATCTAATGGTTATTACTACGCACTTGATGCTGTTTTCCACGTGGACGACAGCGCGCTCTACCGTCAGTGGTGGGCGGGAGAGTCTTCCGTGGAAGATTCTTTCGTGGTACTCGGCGGTGACGTTGGTGTCATCGGTTGTGGAGCAGGTATCGTCATGGCCACAATAGATGCACTCACTGAACACGGGTTCAAGCCAGCGAATTTCTGCGATATCGGCGGTGGTG
>WUQU01000585.1 GCA_009889605.1 Candidatus Bathyarchaeota archaeon
GCCATAGAATATTTCCCATAATCCATCGTAAACCATAAGGTCAATAATTTCTCCTTTGGCGTCTATGTTCATTCTGTATCCCCAACGGGCTTTTGGCAAAGCGTAAGGAACCTGACTCATGTTCTCCATTCCTCCGGCAACCACTACTTCCGCCTCACCAAGCTGTATAGCTTGTGCACCCAATACAATGGCCTTTAATCCTGAAGCACAAACCTTGTTAACTGTGAAAGCTGGAGTTTCTTTAGGGATGCCTGCGTATATTGCGGATTGGCGCGCTGGGTTTTGCCCCTGTCCGCCTTGAAGTACATTTCCCATAATCACTTCATCAACTTGCACTCCCTTCAAAGAATCATCGTAATCATAATTTTTGTTCTCCAGTTCTATCATTCCGACGTCCTTAAGGCAATTCGGACAGTATTGCAGTAATTTTTGACTTGAAACTGGTTTTAAACCCGCTCTTTTCAAAGCTTCTCTAATCACTATACTTCCAAGGTTTACAACGGGAATGTCTTTTAAAGATCCTCCAAAATTCCCTATAGCGGTTCTAACCCCACTGACAATTACGACTTTTTCATTTTTGGATTGCATCTAATTCCTCCTCTATTTTTGATTCAGCTTATATCGACAGTTTTGCTAATTACGCATCCTTTTGAAGTTCTGGCAGGATTTTCTCAAAGTAGTTTAATGATTCCGGGTTTATTAATGAACCCCTGTTAAGAACCGGCCTGCCGTTTATGATGTTCGAAACCGCGATTTCAACTTTTTTCATTGTAAAAGTGTAGGGAATATCTGGTACTTCTATTATTATTGAGGGAACGTGTCTTGGAGAGGCATTTTCACGTAAAGCTTTCCTTATCTTGTTCTTTAATTCCTCTGTTAGGCTGTAGCCTGGATTAAGTTTAACGAACAGTACAATACGTTGATCTCCCTTCCAATTTTGTCCAACAGCTAAACTGTCGGCTATTTCAGGAAATTTTTCCACGATATTGTAGATTTCAGCGGTGCCTATACGTACTCCTGAAGGCTTCAAAACAGCGTCAGATCTTCCAACGAACGTTATTCCGCCTGTTTTGCTGTGGAAAATTACGTAATCGCCGTGTCTCCAAACTTTCTTGTTTGAGTAGAACCTAAAATAGGCGTCCAGATATTTTTCGTTGTTTGGATCGTTCCAGAAGTAAAGCGGCATTGACGGTGCTGGAGCTTCGCATACAAGCTCGCCTTCTTTGTCCCAGACGGGTTCGCCCTTTTCATCGTAAGCTTTTATCTTCATTCCTAAGCCTGGAGCTTGAAGTTCTCCAGCGTATACTGGAAGCGTTGGACTTCCAATTGCAAAGCAGCCGTTTATATCTGTGCCGCCGGAAATGGAGTTGAAATGCAAATCTTCCTTAATTTCCGTATAAACCCATTCAAAACCATCTGCCGAAAGGGGCGAACCAGTTTGAGATATTTCTCGCAGTGACGATAAATCATAAGTTTTTCCGGGCTGGGCTTTAACACTCATATATATAGCTTGCACTGCATCCCGAAGATTGTTACTTTCTCATCTTCCACAATTTTCCACATTGTCCCCCAATCAGGGTAATTCGGGTTGCCGTCGTACAGAACAATAGTTGCCCCCACAGCTAGAGAGCTCATAAGCCAATTCCACATCATCCAGCTAGGCGATGTTATGTAAAGGATTCTGTCTTCACGTTTTAGGTCTGTATGTATTATAAGCTCTTTAAGATGGTTTATCAACACTCCGCCACAGCTTTGAACCATACATTTTGGCTTGCCAGTGGTACCCGAAGAGAACATTATATATATTGGATGATCGGAGGGCACCTGCTCGAATCGTATTTCTTGTTTATCAAAAGAAGCAAAATCTTCATAATAAGTAGAATTGGGTATCATGCTAATATTCGGCTTTTCTTGAACATATGGAATTATGACAACTTTTTTAATTGAAGGAATATCTTTTACAATTTTTTCAACAATGCCCAGTATGTTAAAGGTGCTTCCCTTATACCGATAGCCGTCTACTGTGAATAAGACTTTGGGTTCGACTTGACCAAAACGATCAATCACAGCTCCAGCGCCAAGCTCCGTACCACACGAAGACCAAATAGCACCGACACTTGCTGCGGCAAGCATAGCAACGCTTGTTTCAATTATGTTCGGCATGTATGCACATACACGATCTCCGGAGGAAATTCCCATTTCTCGAAGAGAACTGGCTAAACTTGCAACAGCTTTGTATAATTCGGCATAAGTAATTCTTGCAGATCTTCCTGTTTCATCTTTGAATATAAACGCGATGTGGTTATCTCTGTATCTTAGGAGGTTTTCGGCGAAGTTTAATCTGGCGCCTATAAACCATCTTGCACCTGGAAACTTGTTTAGATCATCAACCACTTGAGTGTAAATATGTGAAGCTTTAATCCCGACAAAATTCCAAACTGCATCCCAAAAACTTTGCAAGTTATTGATGGACCAATAATACAATTGAGAATAAGAATCTCTTGCATAGGGGTCTATGTTAAGTCCATGTTTTTCATTAACGAACTCTATGAACCGTGTCACATTTGCCCTTTTGAAATGTTCCTCCAAAGGTTGCCAAAGCAGCTTTTCCATGATATTTCCCCTGAATATCCTTTAGATTAAATCAATAAATACATTGTCATAAAAATTTGGGGATTGAAATGGTTATTTGATGACCACTAAGTCCACGTTGTGACCCCACCATCCACAAACAGCACTTGCCCCGTCACAAAGTTAGAAGCGTCAGATGAAAAGTAAATTATTGCGCCTATGAGGTCGTCTGGATAGGCCCACCTTCCCATTCTTATGCGTGATAACATTGCCTTCGAAAGTTCCGGGTCTCTCATTATGTGGGCAGTAAGTGGGGTTGCCACGACTGTTGGTGCCACGCAGTTAACTTGAATATTGAACGGAGCCCACTCGCACGCCAACTGTTTGGTAAGCATTATTACCGCTCCTTTGCTTGTGCAGTAAGCCACATAGTTTCTCGGAAGGCCGAAGGCTCCTCGGACCGATGAAATGTTAATTATTTTTCCCTTTCTCTGATTTATCATGACTTTGCCTACTTCTTGACATGTTAGGAAGACTCCGGTAACGTTAATGTCCATCACTTTCTTCCAGTCTTCGAAGGGGTAATCTTCAGCTGGTTTAGGAATATTCATCCCAGCATAGGTTACCAGAATATCTATCCTGCCGAAATTGTCGACAACTTGTTTCACCATGTTCTTGACAGCCTCTGGGTTAGTTACGTCGCAGCTGACTGCCATAGCCTTTCTTCCAAGCTGCTCAATTTCCTTCTTAACTTTCTCTAGTTTCTCTATGTCCCTAGCTACTACCACCACATCAGCGCCGAAATCGGCGAGACCTAAAGCTGTGGGCCTACCTAACCCGCCGCTTCCGCCAGTAACGACAGCAACTTTGCCACTTAAATCGAAGAGCTTTTGATAGCCCATCGAGCCGCTTTTTATTCGCTCCTCCAAAACACTTTCATACTCTTCGGAAGAAGAAAAAGTTGCACTCATTACTTAACCCACCGTCTTAGGATAACTGCAAATAACCAGCATGGTTGCCGGCATTTTTGTTTTGTTTATCAGGTAGCGTTTCACGCCTGGAGGAATATAAATGGAATCAAAAGGCTCCAAAACTATTTCATTGCCATCTTCTGTTACAACTGTCATTTGTCCAGATATCATAAAGTATACTTTTTCAAAATTGCTTGAAGACATTTCAGCGCCCCCGCCGGGGAGAAAATGGGAGAGGCCGACCCAGAAGTTTTCTACACCAGTAGTTTCCTTGTGCTGAAGCCGCAGAGTGGTCACATTGAAGTGGCCCGGTGCATCATAGGGTTTAGTTTCTTCTAATTTTACTTTTTTCATGCCATCACCTTTTTGCGCATTTATAGCTTCTCTGCTTAAAACTTTTGCCTTAATATTTTTTAGGCTCTTTTGGCAATCCAAGCATCTCTCTTGCTTGAGCAGGCGTAGCTATCGGACGGTCTATTTCTTTAGCTATTCTAACAACCCTCTCAACAAGTTGTGCGTTGCTTTTTGCAAGTTCGCCTTTTTGATAGAATATGTTGTCTTCCAGACCTATTCTTACATGAAGCCCCATAGCAATCGCTATCGTTGAAATTGGCAGTTGATGTGGCCAAATACCTATGACGCTAACAATCGAATTTAGCGGAACATGATACAACATCGACATTAGGTTTTGGGGTGTTGGCAAAACTGCGCTTGGAGGGCCCATAACAAATTGAATAAGGAGAGGGTGACGGATCAAATTTTTTTCCAACAAGTTGTAAACCAGTTGGAATTGCCCTTGATGATAAACTTCCAGTTCGGGCTTGATGTTCTTCTCTAACATTCTTTGAGCGAAAAGTTCAGTTTCCTTCCAAGAGAAAGTAGGCGGCCAAACGCTATCCATTAGAACATCATCAGGTCTTCCAGAAATCGGAGGCTCCCTTTTCTTAAGGAAAGCTCTCCAAGCCAACGGCCCCATATTTAGGCTGGCTATTTCAGGGTCAGCTTCAAGAGACTTGATTCTTTCCTCTGTTGTTAATCCAAGCCCTCCTCCAGTAGTATTGTTAATTATAATGTCGGGACATAGCTCTCTGATTTTTTTGTTTACACGACGGTAATCCTCCGGGTCAACGGACGGGCTTGCATAACCCTTTTTCGGATCCCTTGCATGTATATGAGCTATAGACGCGCCGGCTTTATAGGCTTCATAGGCTTGTTGAGCTTGTTCGTCAGGGGTTTCTGGCAGGTTAGGATTAACCTCTTTCCCATGAATGCCGCCAGTCAAAGCAACAGATATGATCAACGGAGGGAATTCGCCTGTTCGAACCAATCTTAAATATTCACGAGGATCGTTATAGTTCCAAGCCATATTATTTCCCTTCCGGTAGAGGTGACTATTTTTACCCCCTAGATAAAGTTTTTCTTTAAGCGTCAGTTTTTTAGTTCTTTAAAGAAACTCAAACGAGATACATGTAATACGTGTTATTATTGTGATTATGCCGTCAACTACTGAATTCTTGGCTTTATCAGCCCCCTGCTTTTTAATTGCTCTATAAGCCACTGGTCTCTGCGTTTCACTAATGCTTCTATAGATTTGCCTGCGTAGTTGTAAAAGCCTTTCCCTGTTTTAATTCCCAATTCGCCGGATTCCACTTTACTTCTTAGAAGGCTTGGAGGTTTAAACTTCTCCCCAAGGGTTTTGTAGAGATAGGCGTATGCATAAAGGAAAGTATCCATACCGCCGAGATCCACTATTTCCAAAGGACCTAGTATCGGAAGTCGTAGGCCCAGAGTCATTTTGACAGCTGTGTCTATATCCTCGGCTGTTGCCAAGCCTTCCTCCAACATTGAAATTGCTTCTATAACCAGTGCAGCTTGAAGCCTTACGCCTAGAAAACCTGGCGAGTCTTTACATACCACTGGCACCTTGCCGAGTTTTATAGTCAGATCTCTGGTTATGTTAACAGTTTCCGTTGATGTGTGTTCTCCTTTAACTATTTCCACCAACGGCATAAGATGCGGAGGGTTCCACCAATGCATCCCAACAACTTTATCTTGCCTATTCGCTACAGAGGCTAGCTCGGTGATGCTAAAAGACGAAGTGTTTGAGGCAATAATTGTATGCCCTAGGCAGATTTCATCAAGTTCCTTTACAATGTTTTTTTTCAAATCCATGTTCTCCACAACAGCTTCGATCACAAAATCTGCGTCTCTTGCGGCCTCGGAAACGCTTTCTTTAAAATCTATGTTTGAAAGAGCGTGGTCTAAATCATTTTTTGTGATTATTCCTTTTTCCATTAAAGTTTCCAGGTTGGACTTTATTTGTTCATACGTTTCCTTGAAAAGCTCTTTACGCCTCCGAGTGATAGTTGTTTTATATCCTGCTAGAGCACATGTTTGAGCGATGCCATGCCCCATAATCCCCGCGCCGATTACCGCAATTTTCCGAATATTTAAATTCTTAATACTCAAAGCTTTTCACCTTTATCCGAATTACTTTTGTCTAATCTGATCTTTTATAAGAGTTTTCACGCAAACCATAATAATACGCGGAAACAGCAATGCACAATATGTGTTGCAAAGGAAGACGTGGCAACTTAAGGCTTTCCCTCTTAGGTGGTTGTAGTAGTGTGTGAATGTTTTGCAGGATAGGTTCCAGCATTCCACAGCCCTTTTCCATCTCAAAGCCCTGTTGTGTTTCAGGTTGACTGTTGTTTTGTTGAAGAATGTTTTGGTTTGTTGTTTGAATGATGAGAAGGTTGGCTCTATTAGGCTTCTTAATCCGCTGGTTTGATGGTGATAGGCTAATCCAAGCGTTGTGGGGGCGTCTTTTAGCCATGGAGCACCATCCACAATGAATTCGGGTTTACCCTCACAGTATCTTAAAACGCCGTTGAAGAAGGATTCAGAGGTTAAGGCGTTCCTTGCTGGATAAACCCTCATGGAAAGCAGCTCATTCCTCTCTATGTCTAAGGCTGAGTAAACCCAATACTGTTCACCATTAACATTGACACATGTCTCATCCACAGCTATGAAACGCCTAGCCCTCCTTTCAGAGGCTATCTGCAGCTTCTCCCTAAGCTTAACAACCCACCTCCAAACAGCAGTCTTAGAAACCCTATAACACTCTGAAAGCACCCCTGCTGTCCTCCTAAGGCCTAAGGCTTGAAATCTGAAAATACATAGCCAAACCAAGAACCTTAAAGCCTAACGCAACCCTGTTCCCCTCAAAAA
>WUQU01000586.1 GCA_009889605.1 Candidatus Bathyarchaeota archaeon
CGATTTCCCGGAGCCGTTTCTACCTATTATCATGACTATATTACCTGTTTCGAATGTCGTCGTTATACCTTTCAAAACCTTCTTGCCTGAGTAATTAACAGAAACATCCTGTAACTTGATATGCACATACTTCACCCCTTCTGGTATAATGATACCATGCGGATGAATTTTATGCAAAGAATACAATAGAGAGAATTTTTAAGAAAAGAAAGGAGGTTTCTAAAATTATGGATCTAAAAGAACAGATTAAAGAATACGTTTTATCGACGATTGGAGTCTTACTTACAGCACTCGGGCTTGTGATATTCTTTATTCCGAACAACATAGCAGCTGGTGGGGCAAGTGGTATGGCTATGATACTCCATCGTTTGTTAAGTGCTATACCTATTGGTGTTTGGATGTATATTATTAACATCGTCTTGTTCATTCTTGGATTTACACTTGTAGGAAGGGATTTCAGTTTCAAAACGATATATTCAACATTCGCACTGAATTTCTTTATAGACTTATTTGATAGAAGACTCAAAATACCGCGCTATACAGGAGACGGCCTGATGCTTGCCGTATTTTTTGGCAATGTATTAGCCTCAGTAGGTATGGCCATCGCATTTGCAAACAACTCATCGACCGGCGGAACAGACATTGTAGCCAAAATATTGTCAAAGTATTTTCATACCCCGATAGGAACGACACTACTCATGATTGACTTCTCAATCGGTATCTTAGCAGGCTTCGCATTTAACCCGCGTATAGCGATGTATGCACTACTTGCTATCATAATAAACGGCATAACGATAGACTTCATATTAAAAGGTTTGGAACTTGCGGTGACTATGACTATCATTTCAGGCAAAGTCGACTCAATAAAGGACTATATATTGAATAAGATGGAACGAGGGGCAACTATACTGAAAGCCCGAGGCGCTTATTCAGGAAGGGATTTGGATGTTCTATATGTTGCATTAAGGCGTAGAGAGCTTGGAGAAGTTCTGCATGCTATCAAGCAGATTGACCCTGATGCGTTTGTTATAGTAAACGAAGCAAGATACGTACTTGGAGAAGGTTTCAGAAGCATAGATAAAATAGTTTAATTTTATAAAGAAAGCCCCCATTTCAGGGGCTTTCTTATAACAAATACTTGCTAAATCTTGAATTTCCTTATTGTTTCTACCAACTTTTCTGCAATATCGTCCAAGTTTTCTGCTGTTTTTGCAACGTTAGCTATTGCATCAGATTGCTGTTTAATAGCCGTTGTTACTTCGTTCATTTGCTCAACAACACTTACCATGGACTTACTTGCGCTGTCCATCGCACTGCTCATTTCTTCAGCTGCTGCACTCTGCTGTTGCGCGCTCGCTGCTAAGTTCTCCGTCATTTGCGACATTTTGACGATGCTCTGCAATATCTGTTCAAATTGCGTTTTAATTAATGTAGATTGCGCTGCTGCCTGGTTTACGATCTCA
>WUQU01000587.1 GCA_009889605.1 Candidatus Bathyarchaeota archaeon
CCAGCAGTTCAACTTGTTCCCACACATGAATGTACTTGACAACCTCATTTTAGCACCAACAAAAGTAAAGAACATGCCCAGAGAAGAAGCTGTTGAGAAAGCCAAACAGCTCTTAAAGCGAGTTGGCTTATCAGACAAAATTGAATCCTATCCCGAACAGCTTTCTGGCGGTCAGAAACAAAGGGTTGCAATAGCCCGAGCATTGATGATGGACCCCGAGATAATGCTCTTTGACGAACCGACGTCAGCACTTGACCCAGAGCTTGTTGGGGAAGTTCTCGATGTAATGAAAGACCTCGCAAAAAGCGGAATGACGATGTTGGTTGTCACGCATGAAATGGGATTTGCAAGGGATGTAGCAGATAGAATCATCTTCATATCAGATGGGGTTGTTGAAGAGGAAGGAACACCTGATGAAATCTTAAAAAATCCAAGAAAGCAACGCACTCGTGAGTTCTTAAAGAGGATCCTGTAAGAACGAATTTAATGTAATTTTATTTGATATTCAAAGCGCCTGAAAAGGCGCTTGTTTTTTGATTTATCAATTTTTATACTGTATACGAATTGTTAACTAATGTGAATTAAATGTAATATACAGATATTTCCATAATAAATCCGCTTATTGACATTTAGTTCAAAATATGTGTCTTTTTCGCTTGCTTACAACTATTTACAACAACCGCAAACGTGGTAAAATACTCTCAAGATGCAAGGAAAATTGCATAGTCCGCTGGGGGGTGAAGACATGGTAAATATTGTTCAAGAACTTGAAAAATGGCTGAATGAGGAAAGAACGATTCAAGAACTTAAGGCGAAGGCTAAGGAACTGGGATTAACTGTCAAAAAACAAATGACGAAAAACGATGTACACAAACTTATCGAAAGGTATGTAGAAAGAGTAAAAGCAGTCCAACCTGAAGATTCAACCTCTCAAAGACCATCCTCTGCAACTTCAGCAGTTCAAGTAGCATCACAAGTCCACGAAAAGCCTATCAAAGAAGATATTACGATCCCAGAGACATATAACAAAGATAGGCTCTGTGCGATGCCAGTTAATCCTAACTGGATACACTTGTACTGGGATTTTTCTGATGCAAATCGGGAATTTTTGAAATCTCATCAGGTGAGAAAGGTCGTATTAAGAGTTTACGATGTGACGTTTATAGAATTCGACGGGACGAACGCACACAGAACTTTCGAAATCAATGTTGACATCAACAATATGAAGAATTATTACTTAAACGTTCCAATGCCGGGATCACATTACCTTGCTGAAATTGGCTATTATGATCAAGAAGGTAAATACAAGTTCATATTACGCTCCAACCTATGTAAAACACCCGTTAATTCACCAAGTCAGTCAACGAGGGAAAGATGGATGGATTTGAGAAAGAGAAGAAGGATAGTTATGCCTTCAGGCGGTATGTTAACACCTGTTGTTGAAAGAATTAGTGGGTCTGTTCAAGGTTTGGAGCATCTTTTTCGGGTTTCGAGTGTTGGAAGCATCAGCTTTATTCAACTTAGTGGGAAGGGGATGTAAATATGCCACGTGGACAGATAATGTTCGTACTACATGCTCATCTACCGTATGTTCACCATCCAGAATATCCGTTCTTCTTGGAAGAGCACTGGTTGTTTGAAGCTATAACCGAGACATACATCCCGCTACTTAGGATGTTTAAAAAGCTTGAAGAAGAAAAGGTACCTACAAAACTAACAATGTCTATTACTCCACCATTGATGGAAATGTTGGCCAACCATGATCTCCAGGAGAAATATGAAAAACATCTTGAAAAGCTGATAGACCTTGCAAGAAAAGAAGTTGAACGAACAAAGAATGAACATCCTACTAAGCACAAGATGGCACAGTA
>WUQU01000588.1 GCA_009889605.1 Candidatus Bathyarchaeota archaeon
CTCAAAAAGGCGAGATTCTATATTCATATGAATATCCTCAAGTTCAATCTTGAAAGGAAACTCACCCTTTTCTATCTCCTCTTTTATTGAAATAAGACCTGAGATGATAAGTTCCGCCTCTTTTTGCGAAATAATCCCTTGCTTGGCTAACATCTTAGCGTGAGCAATGGAACCTTCAATATCCTCATGATAAAGCCTCTTATCAAATAGCAAAGAGGCAAAGAATTCACGAGCCAAGTTTCCCCCGTAAAGCCCTGATAAAGTCAGGAGATTTTTGCCAATAATAGCAGCTATATGTATAAGCGTTATAGTGAATGAACGTCGCATACCAAGTATAAATTGGATTGATCATTTCAAAAACACCTCCAAATGCCTCAATTTATTTGCTCCTCCCATCAGCCTATGTACTGGCTGGCCAAAGGCGAGCAAGAGTTTCAGTTGTATTATTTAAAAGTTCTTGCTCCAAATAGCCCTTACAGTTCTCAAAGAAAGGACGCAGAAATCCCTCCAGAGTAAGCCTCTCTTCTTTAGCCCTCTTCTCCACTCTTGCCCTCTGATTTTTCTCTTTACCCTCTGAGAAGGGGTTTTGCAAGATGGAAATTGTGCACTTGATAGTATTTGTGGCATAGATGTCCTCAATAGATTTTCCTAATGGTTTTAAAATCTTCTCCACAAATTTGCGGAGTTCACTATTAGGGGAATCCAATTCGAAGACCACCTCAATTTCTCGGAAGGACAAAGTCGGGTCTTGCCACAGAAGAAAGATAGCAGGGTTTTCACCCCTCCAAGGCTTTGCTTTAAGAGTTAAAACCTCGTCTCCAAGCAATCGGGCTTGAGTGCAAATTTGGCAGGCAGTTGGATATGTCACTCTTCTCCTTCCCTCTGAATCTGGGATTGGGTTTTTATGGGGAGACCCCAGATGTAGATGAAGCCCGAGGAGGCTTTTTGGTCAAATATATCACCCTTCTCATAGGTTGCCAGGCTATAACTGTAAAGAGAATAAGGGGATTTCCTCCCTACA
>WUQU01000589.1 GCA_009889605.1 Candidatus Bathyarchaeota archaeon
AAAGCGGTGATAATGACTGACAGCGAAATCTACTCTGTAAGCATCATACGAACCGGCTCAAACAGCCCGGACAGCGCCAAAAAAGTTTTAGATTGGGCTCTAGAAGGCACAGGGTTAAAAATAACCGACATAGATTACATTGTTGGAACAGGCTACGGAAGAGTGAACGTTCCAATGGCAAACAGTACCCTAACAGAAATAGCTTGCCACGCGAAAGGTGCAAACTACATTTGGGGGCCGACGGTTCGAACAATTCTTGATGTGGGAGGCCAAGATATAAAGGCCATAAAATGCGATGAAAAAGGCAAAGTGACTGCTTTCCTCATGAATGATAAATGCGCAGCTGGCACAGGCAGAGGCATGGAAGTTCTTGCCGACTTGTTAAAAATCCCCATAGAAGAGATGGGCGCGGCCTCGCTGAAAGTTAATGAGGAACCCGACCCTGTAAGCTGCACATGCGTAGCCTTCGCGAAAACTGAAGCCATGGACCTGCTGCGTAGAGGATGGCCAAAAGAAAAGGTTTTAGCCGCTTATATGCGGGCTATGGCCATAAGAATGTGCAACCTCCTTGAACGGGTGGGCTGCGAAAAAGACCTTGTAATTACAGGCGGGCAGTCTAAAAATATAGGCATTGTTTCAAGGGTGGAGGAAATAATGGGTATTAAGCCTCTTCCAGCGCCGAAATGGGAGGAAAATGGACGCGACCCTATGGCTGCTGGAGCCATAGGCGCTGCTCTTTTTGCTAAAGCCTTATACGAAAAAGCGCAGAAAAACTAAACGCGCAGAGGAGTTGATATCCGATAATCACTTATTATGGTTACATGGATGGGTCGGGAGAATATTATATAACTGTGGATTCTGAAAAGTGCAACGGCTGCGGCGAATGTGTTAGGCATTGTCCCCAAAAAGCGTTGGAAATAGTTTCCATGATGGTGTATATTGAAGAACAGCAGTTGGCCGCTGTGAAAGAGGAGTACCGCAAAAAAATCAAATATACTTGTTCGCCGTGCAAACCAGAAGAAAAAACGCCGCCATGTGTTTCATTCTGCAAACCAAAAGCAATCACATGCATATGGAAAACCAGCAAAACATGCAAAGGCTAACTTTCCTTGGTTCAGTTTTCCGCTTGCTCAGTTCTATAGCCTCTAAAATTAGCTGTTTCAAAAATTGTCAAACCCGACAACTTTTGTTTCCAGAATTTTTAGTCCAATATTTAGTTTTTCTACTTCTTTTTCATACTTCGCAGCCTCGCCGAGAGTGTCTAAAATAATGATGCCCTCAAGTCCGCTAAAAAGCTGGTTAATCACTTCTTCATCAACATTTTCTCGTTGCGCTTTAGCCTTAAAATGTTTGAAGAAATCAATCATTCCTAGATACAGAAACAAAAGGTCATAATTGGGGTCAACTTCTAAAACTTTACCTTTACCGCCAAGTAAACAATCAACACAGTTTAAAGCGTCAACTTTAACCACGCCATATTCTTGGACAAGTCTTTTCATTTCGTTATTTGGGCCTAAGCAGAGGTCACCATAAACCAGTATGATGTCTCCATGAAAATATGTCAAGCTCTTTTCAACAGTTCTTCGTATGTTCCGCTCTAATAGTTTGTAATTTACATGAAAATATTTGCTGACAAACACCAAATCCGCATCTAACTTGCCTTCTTTAACAAGTTCCTCAGGTTCCCTTTTTAAAACACTGCAAGAAACTAGACAAGGCCTTACTTTCTCGCCCAAAACAATCAAAACTCACACTAATTTTATAGGTTTTACTCTCTGGTTATTCCGAAAACTCCCCTGGTTTCTCCCAAAGTTCAACAAAGTCTGGAGATTTCTCCCGCACATTCCCCTTTTTTCTATGTGCTTTGTTCCTAAGGCTCTTGGAACTGGAAAATTGGAATGTATGGTTGGTTTTCCGTTGCAGTAATGGAACCTCTCTTTGACTTTTTCGCCTCCCCGTGTGTTCTAACTGTAACATCTGTAATATGTGTAACCAGCCCCAGCCTTTCAGTTTAAACCTTTTTCATAGCTGTGAAAAACCAAATGGTTTAAAGCAGAAGCTACCGCCCCAAGCGTTAACTTGAGTTAACGCTTTGCCTAAGGTTTCATTCGTGAGTTTTTGGAAAACCTTAAGCAAAAAGCTGCACGCGCGAAAGAAAAAGACGGTTGCGGTAAGCATTGATGAGGATTTATTGAAGTGCATTGATGAGCAAATTGAGATTAAACGATTTGCCCATAGAAGCCATGCTTTTGAGTATGCCATAGAGCAATTACGAAGGACATCCCTTTAATGCAATATACATTATCCTCTTTTTCCGTAGAAAATATAAATAAAAATGTTAAAGTTTAAACTTATTGTATTTTATTTAAATATTTATGAGTCAATGAATGTAAAAAGCGTGTTCCAATATAAGCAGAGCGTTTCCTGTCCTCGGACGTGGAAACTTAAGTCTTAAGTTGAGGTTTTTTGTTTTCTTTTTTGTTTGGCGTTAAGTGTTTGGTTGAGGGGCTTAGGATTTTTGAGGGGAACAGGGTTGCGTTAGGCTTTAAGGTTCTTGGTTTGGCTATGTATTTTCAGATTTCAAGCCTTAGGCCTTAGGAGGACAGCAGGGGTGCTTTCAGAGTGTTATAGGGTTTCTAAGACTGCTGTTTGGAGG
>WUQU01000590.1 GCA_009889605.1 Candidatus Bathyarchaeota archaeon
CAAAGTCATAACGGCAATAGCTGAGCTTTTGTACGGAGATATCGGCAGTGTTAACTGCGGAGGAATATACTATTATAGAGACTCGAAAGGACGGATAACCGGAAAATACAAAGACTGGCACTTGCCTGGGCATGGTTTAGTCGACCTGAAAAAAGCATTGAGAGTATCGTGCAACGTCTATTTCTACAACGCTGCGCTTGACGTTGGGGTAGACAAGATTGTTGAGGTAGCTAAGGCTTTCTACTTTGATCAAAAAACAGGAATAAAGATACCAGGAGAAGTTTCCGGCACCTTACCTGCCCCGCAGTGGAAAGAAGAAGCGCTGAATGAAAAATGGTACCCGGGAGATACAATACTTTACGGAATCGGGCAAGGTTTTCTGTCCGTTACGCCCATACAGATGCTCTTTTTGTACAACACAATAGCAAACAAAGGTTTGTACGTTGCACCAAGGTTAGCACTAAACGAGGAAATTCAAACTAAACAAGTCGAGCTAAAGATAAGCGAAGGACAATGGGATATTATAATTGATGGTCTTGAGCAAGTGACAACGGTACAAGGCAGCGCTGCAAACGGTGGAACAGCTGCATCATCTTTCAAAGGCTTTCCCATTGTAGTTGCTGGGAAAACAGGTACTGCTCAGACACACAGTGGATCACCTCACGCATGGTTTATAGGCTTTGCACCGTCGAGAAACCCAGAATATTCTGTCTTAGTACTTATAGAAAACGAAGAAAGCGGGGGACATTACGCTGCACCGATAGCTCGCAAAGTGTTTGATTTTATGTACCAAAATGGATTTTTCAATAAAAACAACGAAGAAAAGAAGAAAGGAGAGTAAAGATGGCAAAGATAAGAGCTTTGTATTTTAAAAACGACAAATGTGGAGTGTGTGTCGCGTTCTTACCGAAGATGGAAAGAATTGCTCAGGATTACAACCTACCGCTTGAGGTTATAGATGTAATACAAAACCCAGACGTTGCAGGTCAAAACATGGTCTTCACAGTA
>WUQU01000591.1 GCA_009889605.1 Candidatus Bathyarchaeota archaeon
AACATGGAAATGTCCTGAATGTGGAGCAGTTCATGACAGAGACGAAAATGCAGCAAAGAATTTAAGAAAGTATGGAATTGCATATATAAGTAGTCAGTAGGGTAGGGACTACCCGAATTTACGCCTGTGGAGATTGGACCTCTACTGCTGGGGAATGTAACCCCAGTAGCAAGTCTGGTCAATGAAGCAGGAAGCCTCCGCTTCTTAAGGTGGATGGTAGTTCACAATACCAATTAAACTAGTTTGCATGCGGTATTTCTCCTTTCAGTAGCAAGAATATTTTTACTGCCTGCCCGGCAAACTTCAAAACTGAGCTGATACGTCCCAAGCAATTCGTCTAATACCTTCTTCTTGTCCCATGTTTTCCATTCCAAATTCGTTTTCGCTCTTTTATAGAGGTATCTCTCTTTCCAGTACTCGGCAAGTTCATTGAAACTCCAGTCATAGTATTCTGGAGTGTTTTCTCCCCTGAGAAGATATTCTCGACAATTCCTGGCAAGCGGGAAAACATAAACTTCTTTCTGATAACCCTGTTGCAATACTTCGTTCTTTGAGACCTGGATTCCTTCTTTGCGCAACTCCGTTATAAACCTTGAGATGAGTCGGAACCTGTAGTTTGGTCCAGCACCATAACCTGTTTGTACTTCTATCCCCTTGTTTGACAGATAATCTTTCATCACCTGTATAAGGTCAGGTGGTATATACGTGTAACCTAATCCTTTTGTGTATCCGACAGGAATACAAACAGGTTGACCTTTGTATTTGACCCGGTTATAAATTGAACTTTTCCCGAAAGCAGAAGTGGTAGTCAGCAAAACAAGTTCTCCGCTGTCTTTGCGACCGTTAATAATAGTTGTACTACCACCATACTTTTGCCTGTACACATCACGTATTTCTTTTGCTACTGCGGTGAGTACCATTAACTTGCCACCCAGCAGGAAGTTGTACGGCGGAAGTGCCCCGAGCGTGTAAATATCCATCGTCTCATTGAGAGATTCCATTTTTCTTATCGTCCATTCCTTTTTCAAAACCTATCCATTCATTTCGTGGGGCAAGTCCAATCACAGGTGACTGCAGCCCAGTATGCCAATAAGTTTGTTGTTGTACCTGTCCATTACCAGAAATCTTAATCTTCGTCCATACCCTTCTGTGTAAGGCAAAGACCACCAGAACCGTGCAGTCTTGAATATGCTGTTTGTTTCCTCATCAGAAACATGAACAAGTTCCGGGTCTATCTTGCTGACATTAATATCTTCACCGTTGGCGAAATACTTCTCAACAATTTTTGGCCCTGTTGTAGCAAGGAACTGATAATTTTCATATATCAGTTTCTCTCTTGCTTCCGCATAAAATTCCCTTATTTCGTCTTTGCTTGCAGCAGTTGTTACTGTTTTCCTGAACCAGGATAAAATTTGCTCTATATCAGTTCCAGTCATCGTTCCTGGCACTCCTTCTCAGATTTTAGCAATATCATCGCTGAGTATTTTCAGTATCAGCCTTGCACCATCATTAAAACCATTCCGGTAAGCATTTAGTTCAGCAAGATTGATAAGGTACATGTGCCTGTCCAGCAGTTGATTAATAAGCTTGCGCATTTTCTCACCGGCGTCAACAGTTGAAGTCAAAGGATCAATGTTTTCCTTTATCTCCCTGACAAGACTCTCAAACTCTTCTTTTGCCCTGCACCATTCCTGATTGTTTTCAAGCTCTTCACGGTGCTCAATAACCGCATCATAAATCAGGTTCTCTACAAGCTCTTCTATTATCTGTTTCGACATTCTTCATCACCCTCCTCATCTTCCGCATCGTCGTCAACATTTTGCATGTATTCTTCTTTAGAGATGACTGTGATGTATTCCTTTTTAGTATGCATGACATTTGCTAAAAGTTCACGTAGAGCTTCTACCTTCTCTGCTGTATCAACAGGCTGGTTAATTTTAATTTTTGAATACACCGGCGCATAATTACCGTTCTCATCAACACCCCATTTTGCCTGCTCGCTTACCCTGAAATAGACGTACGGCATTATTCACCACGCTCCTTCGCAAGAATTTCTTCAATTTTAGCAATTAATTTTTCAGTCTCACATTTAATTCCCGTGTTTCCAGCACTCTGCTGTATCGGTATTAACCGGTGCGTAAGCAGAGGTACTCCGCTGTCTCACACAGATTTTTAATTATGTCTCTGTCACGTTCAGGATAGACAGTGCCTTTTGTAACCATAACATCAAAT
>WUQU01000592.1 GCA_009889605.1 Candidatus Bathyarchaeota archaeon
TAGGAGCGTTTCGCAAGAATTCAAACCGCAAGAGTTCGGAGTATACCTTTCTGAATTTTAGCATACTGTAAGGGATGGCTACTAAGAAACCTATTGCAAATCCTATACCAGGAAAGCGTGAGATTGTGAATAACGAAATGATGAAGTTAATGGAGAATGCCATTATTGAAGCATGCATTGGAATTTTAGGAAGATCAAAATAATGAGAAAGAAGAGATGTGTACAGAAAAAGCCCGTTTGCAGCAGCACCTACGATACCAAATCGAAGCGCCATTAAGCCATAATTTGAGAGCGAGAGAACGTCGGCAAGGTATTTGGAAAGTATTATTCCTGAAAGTGCAAAAGCAAACTGGACAGAGAAAATAAGTCTTGTAGTTGAATAGACCGAAGTGTCAAGCGAATCTTTACTTATCCTTATATAATTCAGCGTTCTGTTTTCCTCTATCGCGCGGTAGAAACCCCTGTATTTCGTGTAGAAAACGGTTTCTAAGTTAAGAACAAATAAAGTTAAAGTTGGAATGATGAAGAGATATGAAATAAACATGGGAATATCGTACTGCGGTGCGAAAATGAAGCCTCTGGAAACTGAGTATTTAAAATAAGCCCATGCGATAAAGTCATCGACCCATGCCGCCATATATGAAAAAAAACCAGAGATAGCTTGGGGTTTATAGGCCTTTACCGCATCAAAGAACAGCAGATATTTGTCTTTAAAGCTTTGAGTACTTTGCTCTTCACCAATGTACAGGTATCTTCTTATGAAAAGCTGCAGAAAAGACATGATGAACATAAAGCCCAGATTGTAGCCCAAATAGGCAAGGTACTCTCCACCAATCTTGAAAAAATAAAACGTCGATAGCAGACTTATCAAACTTCCAAAAAGAAAGCTCAGTACCACAGGAAGAAATATCATTATTGCCGTGATAAATATTACCTGAACCCAAATGATTGTAAGAACCATTAAGGAGTATGAGAAGAGTAATATCTGTCTCCAATCAGTTATTTTGTTTAAAATGAAAAAGGAAGTCAAGAATATTCCAGAAGAGAGAATTGCGTAGAATATAGAAGACGTGTATAGACTGTATATTTTTCGAAACTCCTTTTTGTATATTAAATCAGCCAAGTATCTTGTAATAGATGTGGACACACTACCGAAGAGTATTGTGGAGAATATGAAAGTGTATATAACCCCTGAAATGAAAAATGGAATCTGCGACTGTGGCAAAAGAAGCTGGATAATGACAAGTGTAGTCGAGGACATTATCCAAGGTCCCGCACTTACGTTCGCAGAGTAAAAGAAACTGA
>WUQU01000593.1 GCA_009889605.1 Candidatus Bathyarchaeota archaeon
CATAAAAGAAAGGTTCAAGCCTTTCAATGAGCTCCTTCTTACCATAGAGCACACCAATACCGGTTGGAGCGATCATCTTGTGCCCTGAAAAAACGAGAAAGTCTATGTTCAACTTTTTAACATCAATTCTTCTGTGCGGGACTAACTGCGCACCATCGATAATTAAAATCGCATCGTCAAAAGTTTCTCTGATTAATTCTATGGGCATCTGTTGGCCTGTCACGTTCGATTGTCCCGTGAGCGATACAATTTTCGGCTTGTGCTTCTTTGCCTCTTGTATAGCCTCGTTTGTTATTACACCTTTTTCATCCGCTTTGATGTATTCAACTTTGAAGCCATAAAATTTCGAAAGCCTGACCCATGGAACAAGGTTAGCATGATGTTCGACTTGAGAAAGGAGCACGGTATCCTCTGAGCCTAACAATCTACTTTTGACAAGAGAATTCACTAAGAAGTTAATCCCCATAGTTGTACCACTTGTGAAGATGACTTCGGTATTTTCTGCATTCAGAAATCTTGCCACCTTTTCTCGAGCGTTTTCGTATTCGACGGTAGCTTCGCTTGCCAGTGTGTGGACAGCTCTGTGGATGTTTGAGTAATGGTAAAGGTAAAAATCCGCCATCTTCTCGATGACGGATTTACTTTTCAAAGTACTTGCTGCATTATCAAGATAAACTAATCTCTTTCCATTTATTTCTCTGCTCAATGAAGGAAAATCAGACAATATTTTACAAAAATCTTCATCTGACCACACTGTTGAGTGCATTCTCAACAACCCCTTCCAGATTGTAAGCTGTTAGTTCTTCTTTTAGTGTTTCAAATACACCCCTAACTATCAAATTCTGCGCATCTTTCATAGGTATTCCTCTTGTCATCAAGTAAAACACCATACTTTCGTCTATTGGTGAACTGCTTGCAGCGTGTGAAGCTACGACGTCGTTTTCGTCGACCATAAGGCTCGGTATTGCATCGACTTTTGCCTTTTCAGAAATAAGAGTTGCGTGGTTGCTTTGGTGTGCTTCAACTTCCTTTGCACCGCTGAGTATGTCCATTATGCCTCTGAATACGACCTTTGATTCCTCAGCCAAGACACCTTTCGCATCTACATTGCCGTAACTGTTCGGTTTGTAAAATCTCATTAGATAGAGAATATCAATGACCGTCTTTGTGCTCCCAAGATAGTAAGGTTTCACATCTGCGTAAGAATTCTCGCCGTTCAACCTGACACCGAAGTATCCAGCATTTATTTTACCACCAAAATAGAAATCTTTCACTATCAATTTTGAGTTATCTTCAACATCTATGAAAACGTTCGAGACGATCAATTCTCCATTCGATGGTCCAATGTACAAGTTATATAGATTTACTTCTGTTCCTTCTCTGATTTTAATCCTTAAATTGCCTATATGGAACGGATTTTGTACGAGTCTAACGAGTTCTAATTTTACTTTTCTGACATCGATTAAAGTGTTATCGTACTGGCTAATGTCGTTTATGATAAGCTTGGTGTCTTCTTCGACTACAATGTAATCTCCGCTTGAAGAGAAAACATCTGCAAGAAGAACAAATTTCCTATCGCTACCTTCGAAATCCATACTCTCGAGCAATTCAAGAGCTTCTTCGTCTATTGTCTCAAGTCCCTTATAAGGAAGAATATTTGGAAGTGTAAGATTCTTTAAGCCAGTTCTCTTCCATACAGGAAACTTGTATGTCAGATATTCAGATAGCCTTTTTATTCTCCATTCGTCCAAGAGGTTGTTCCCGCTCGGTTTAAAATCATCGACAGGATAATCAGCAATGTCCATCGTCTTCCTTTGAGGCACTATTGCTCTGAGATTCTGATGACTCAACCTTAATGTCTTTTCTATTCTTTCAACTTTCTCCATTATCTTCACCATCCTTATGATCCATCAGCCTATGGACGATTCTATTTCCATATCGACGA
>WUQU01000594.1 GCA_009889605.1 Candidatus Bathyarchaeota archaeon
AACACATTTTGACTGCTAGAGTGTACACACACAGCCTACTAGTATTCTAATACACTATCGATTGCTGGTATAAGAGCAATAGGAAATTCAAATGGTGGTTTGGGCCAATACAGTCATGTGAAAAAATTAGGACACCCTTTGAAAGCATGTGGTTTTTTGTAACATTTTTAATAAATGGTTATTTCATCTCCGTTTCAACAATACAGAGAGATTAAAGTAATCCAACTAAACAAAGAAAACTGAAGAAAAGTCTTTTCAAGATCTTCTGTAAATGTCATTCTACAAAAATGCCTATTCTAACTGAGGAAAAAGATAGGACACCCTCACATGTATTCCCTCTTAAATTGGCTCAGATCTCACACAGGTATATCACACCAGGTGCACATAATTAGTAGATCGTTACTCTGCATGTTGAATGAGGCTTGCCCTATTTAAACCTCAGACATTTAGTTTGGTGTGCTCCTGACTGTTGAAGTGAGAGTGAGCACCATGGTGAGAGCAAAAGAGCTGTCAGAGGACTTCAGAAAAAAGATTGTAGCAGCCTATGAGTCTGGGAAGGGATTTAAAAAGATCTCAAAAGATTTTGAAATCAGCCATTCCACTGTCCGGAAGATAGTCTACAAGTGGAGGGCTTTCAAAACAACTGCCAACATGCCCAGGACTGGTCGCCCCAGCAAGTTCACCCCAAGAGCAGACTGCAAGATGCTAAAAGAGGTCTCCAAAAACCCTAAAGTGTCATCTCGAGAACTACAGCAGGCTCTGGCTACTGTTGATGTAGAAGTACATGCCTCTACAATCAGAAAGAGACTGTACAAGTTTAACTTGCATGGGAGGTGTGCAAGGAGGAAACCTTTGCTTTCCAAGAGAAACATCGAGGCCAGACTGACATTTGCCAGAGATAAAGTTGACAAAGACCAGGACTTCTGGAATAATGTTCTTTGGACAGATGAGTCCAAAATTGAATTATTTGGACACAACAGCAGAGGACATGTTTGGCGTAAACCAAACACAGCATTCCAAGAAAAGAACCTCATACCAACTGTGAAGCATGGAGGTGGAAGTGTCATGGTTTGGGGCTGCTTTGCTGCAGCAGGACCTGGTCAGCTCACCATCATAGAATCCACAATGAATTCTACTGTG
>WUQU01000595.1 GCA_009889605.1 Candidatus Bathyarchaeota archaeon
ATTTGATGGCTTATGCCGGAATGCAAGCAATGTGAAAAACAAGTTGATCTCCCTTTTAAGTGTAAATTTTGCGGAGGGTATTTCTGTTTAGAGCATAGGTTTCCAGAAAATCACAATTGTCCAAATATACCGCCTAAAACACCTTTAGGAAGTTATCAGACTAAAAGGATGTGGATTGCCTCCGCAATAAAGACAGAGAAAATCCAAAAATCCCATATTACTCAAATATTAAAACTAAAAACTTATGACAATACCTACGGATATCACTTTGAAGTCCCAATTGAAGTTTATTCGAATGAGAAATATAAGAAAAAATTAGATGTGGCAACAACATTAGATGAGGTAGAAAGTATAATACAAGATTATTACTGTGAACATTCTAAAGAAAAAACTGAAAGGCCAGAAAGGGGAAAGCCCTTTCCAACCAAGAAAGCCCTTGGCCTCATTTTACTAAGCATATTAATTATTTCTTTAGTTTTCTATGTCCCTTCTGTTTTAGATTTTGCAAGAATCCCCCTTCTTCAACAACAAACTCCTCAACAAAATATACTACATCGATTTTTTGGGGTTTAGTATTACACAAAATGGCACACATCTTATAATTGAGGATTATAGTTCAGAATGGGCTCCATATTACTTTATATCACTTAAAAACGACAAAGAAGTGCTCGGTCCTGTGGCTTATGAAGCTGAAGGTAACAATATCTTAGCCGAGTATGCTTATGTTACTATAGGTTACACCAAAGAAATATACAGTTTAAAAGATTTATTTGATCACTTATCATCCGGTATTTGATCACTTATCATCTGGTGAATACTATTTGAAATATACACTCACAACAGACAATACCGCATCATTATAGATAAAGAGTCGCATAAATTTTTGTTCGGAAGTTACTCGGAAGTATTCTATCTACCCTTCACTTTCAACAAGTGAAACCATTTATGATGTTGTTTTTGAAAACTTTAATAAAACTGTATTTCAAAAAATTAGTGAATATATTTTCAACGATACCTCTTACAATAGTGACGTATTAAACAAGATCCAACATCTTGTGGAATGGGTTGACCAAAACATCGAGTATGACTCTTTTAAGGTTTCGACTGACATATACGATCCACTAACATTTATGGAAAATAAGAGAGGCGTTTGCATAGATTACGCAATGTTTTATGCTTCAAGTCTTTTCATTATATGTTTCGATGAAACTTACATATATATTAAACACAACTAAGGGATTGCATGCCGCAGCATGAATAGAGTATAACAACAGTATGTTTATCTTGGAGCAAAAATTGCCCATACACGAGTTTCAAGATTACATTAACAACTCAAAAACAATAATAGGTGCATCAATACAACCACCAATTCACGCTTATAAGATCAAATATGTGGATAATAACTTTGCAATAGAGTTCTTTAATTACTTTAGCAACCGTTAAAATCATGAAAGTATAATACCGAAAACCTAGTTATGTTAATAAGTTGGTAATGTAAAGCGGAGTAGGGCGGCTATGCCGCTTAGGGATAAGAGTTTTGCGCCAGCTTCGTGTTCCGTGCTTAAAACCATGACTTTGCCGCCTTTCGCTTCTACATTTTTCATCAGCTCTTCTAAGGCGAGGCGTTCTTTGTCTGAAGCCTCACGGAGCAAAGTGTCAGTTAATACGAGGGTTTCAACCGCTCCAAAATCGACGGCTTTCCGCACTTCCTCTAAGCCGTAAGCTACGTTGCGTTCGTTCTTGCCGAGTCTTTTTAAGATTTCTTCCATGACTTCGGTTTCTTCCAAAATTCTCTGACGGGCCATGGTCTTTGCGAGAACTCCGGATCGTATGGCCTCGTAGATTCCTGCAACGCCACTGTTGTTAACGCTTTTTACGTCTACGACGGACTTGGCTAGGTCGGGGGCTTCCCTTTCAAGATATTTTGCAAAGTCTTTTTTCAAGAAGCCAACGCCGATAATTGCTATGGGGCTGTGGGTTTCGCTCCAGGTCTGGCGTAGGCTTTCTAAAGCTTTTTTGAAGTGGGCGTTTATGGCTTCGCCTCTTTTTTCAGCTTCAAGTTTTCCAGGAAGGCGCATTCTTTCTTCGGCTTTTACTTCGACGCCGTATTGGGCGGTTGTAGCCACGGCATAGCCTTCATCGTCTATGGCGACTATTATTATGGGCTTTTCAGAGGTTTTTCTCGCCGCTTCCAACCTTTCAATGTGGTGTTTAGCCCACTCCCTTTTCACTATTGTTATTGGCGAGTTTAACGTGATGTTAAGTGTGTGATGGGCGCCTGTGGGGATTACTTCCGGGGCTTGGCAGATGATTCCGTGAACCCTAAGCCTTCCGAGAAGCTTGTCCCAGAAAACCTTTTCCACTTTTACGCCTAGGAAAACGGAAACTCTTTCGCCGCGTTTGTCTCGGGCATATTTTTCGTCGGGTTTAACTTCTCTGGTTGTGTAAGCGTAAACCTCGTCGTTTTTGTAGATGATGTTGTAAAGATGCCACAAATCGTCAAACGTTTCGGGAACAACCTTCACGAACCCCTTCTTCAAGTTAGTTTCAAGGATCTTCAATTATTACAGCCTTCTTTACATGATGGTTCAACTGACTAGCAGCCCTTGTAGCTAATATTAAGCCTAGTGAAGCCTAAAGACACCCCATTAGAGTTTAGTATGTCCGCTTGTGCGGTCTAACAAGCTCCTCCAATATGCCCAGCATGTCCGGAACCTTTGTAACAATATCCGTGAAGGTAAGTATACCCACAAGTTCATCGTTGTTCCTTGTGACGAGAAGCTTTTTAACGCCTTTTTTCGCCATAAGCCTAGCCGCTTCATCTATGCTTGCGTTTTCGTCAATAGTTATCACGGGGCTTGTCATAACCTGTCTGGCTGTCAGGGTTTCAGGCGCCAAACAAGGCTCCACAATCCTTCTGAGAATATCCCTCTCAGTTATTATTCCCACGGGTCTTTCACCTTGAACAACCACTATGGAGCCTATGTCGAACTTGTTCATGGTGGCTACAACTTCCTTAACGCTTGAGTCGGGTCTAACAACCCTAACGTTTTTTGACATAACATCTCTTACAAGAACTATTCCCGCCATTTCAAACACCTTCCAAGAGCTAGTAGAAATATTTGTTTTAAAAGTATTAAAAGCTGTTCTCAATAACTACATTTTGTTGAGGGGGTGCAAAGGCGATGAAGGTTACTTTTTGGCTGTTAGACGTGAATTATGAGGTTAGAAATGATGAGCCGGAAATTTGGCTTTGGGGCATCGACGCTTCTGGAAAAAGAGTGCTTATTGTTGACAGAAAATTTACATCATACTTTTACGCGGTGGTAGAAGAGGCTTATGACCCTTCTAGGGTTATTGAGGAAATAGAGCGGAATAGGGCGGATTACCCGTTTATTGTTAAGGTTGAGGCTGTTGAGAGGAAATTTTTCGGTAAACCCGTTAAAGCCTTGAAGGTTTACTGTAGAAACCCCGATTTGCTGGCTAGATGCGCTAAAGCTTTTCGAAAAATCGAAGGAATAAAAGACTGCCTCGAAGATGATATTCGGTATTCTATGCGTTACTTAATAGACAACAATATTGTTCCATGTGCTTGGCATGAAGTGGAAGCCCGTGAAGAAGAGAAAAACTTGGAAGCCCAAGTTGACCACGTTTATGTGGCGGAATCCCATCCGAAATTTGTAGAGAAAACCGACATTCCCAAGCTGCGAATTCTTGGCTTTTCAACAATTTGTTACAGCCGAGAGGGCTCGCCGAAGCCCGACAGAAACCCCGTGGTGATTATTTCAGTGGAAACCAACAGCGGCGAAGAAAAACAGTTCTCAGCCAGCGAAAACAGAGACGACAGGCCGGTTCTTGAAGCCTTTATTGATTATGTGCAAAGTTTCGACCCAGACATTATTGTGGGTTACGGCGTGAATAGGCAGGACTGGGCTTACCTTAACGAAAGATGCAAAAAACTTGGGCTGCGGCTTTTCGTTGACAGGGCGAAAACTGAACCCCACACAAGCGTTTATGGCCATGTTTCAATAACTGGAAGAGCCAGCGTGGACCTTTTCGACTTTGCAGACGAATTCCCAGAAGTTAAGGTTAAAACCCTTGAAAATTTGGCGGATTACCTGGGCGTAATGAAGCTTGACAATCGAGTCCTAATCGAGGACGTGGAATTTGCTGATTACTGGGATGACAAAGCCAAACGCGAATTGCTGAAACAGTTTTCCACGGATAACACCCGCTGCATCATGGGGATAACTGAGGCCATTTTAGACTTCGCCATGCAACTTTCAAGCCTTGTAAGTTTACCCCTCGACCATGTGGGAACAGCGGCCGTAGGCTTCAGAGTGGAATGGTTCCTCATAAAACACGCCCAAAAAATCGGAGAACTTGTTCCAAAACGCGTTGAACAGCCCTATAGGCCTTATGCGGGCGCCATAGTGCTCAGCCCCCAGCCGGGACTGCATGAAAACATCGCCGCTTTAGACTTTGCATCCATGTACCCAAACCTAATGATAGCCTACAACATCTCACCAGACACCTACATATCGCCTAAAGAACCCGCTCCGCCCAGCGGATTTTACGAAGCACCAGAAGTTAAGCACCGGTTTAGAAAAGACCCCCCTGGATTCTACAAGGAAGTTTTATCCCACCTCATAAGCGTTAGAGAAGAAATCCGCTCAAAAATGAAGGCACACGCCAAGGACAGCGTTGAATACCGTGTTTTAGACGCACGCCAAAAAGCTGTTAAAGTGATAACAAACGCTTCTTATGGTTACGCCGGATGGATCGGCGCCAGATGGTACATTAAACCCGTCGCTGAAGCCGCTACTGCTTGGGGAAGACACACAATTATGAACGCTATTAAAATGGCTGAGGAAGAAGGGTTGAAGGTTGTCTACGGCGACACCGACAGCATATTCATAAAGTATGAACCGGAAAAAGTGGAAAGGCTTACGGCGAAAATCTGCGAAAAACTAGGCCTAGAAATAAAACCCGACAAAGTATACACGCGCATCTTCTTCACAGAAGCCAAAAAACGCTATGCGGGACTTCTGCCCGACGGAAAAATGGACATTGTAGGGTTAGAAGTTATACGCGGCGACTGGGCAGCAATCGCCAAAAAATTGCAGGAAAAAGTTTTGGAAATAATATTGAAGGAGCAGTCTCCGCAGAAAGCCGCAAAATTCACCCAACAAGTCGTTTATGAGCTTAGGCAGAAAAGCGTTTCCTTCCGCGACCTAATAATTTGGAAAACCCTAACCAAACCCGTAGAAGAATACGCCGTTAAAGCGCCCCATGTGGAAGCTGCAAAAATGTTGATGACGAAGGGATGGAGGCTCACCGTAGGCGACAAAATAGGATATGTTGTGGTTGCGGGAACAGGTCGCCTTTACGAAAGGGTTAAACCCTACATTTTCGCGTCCTACGATGAAATAGACATTGAATATTATGTGGCTAATCAGGTTGTGCCAGCCGCCGTCAGAGCCCTAGAAGCCTTTGGCATAACTGAGGAACAACTGCTTGCAGGCAAAGCTGAGGATAAAGAAAAAGAAACTCGGAGGCTTACAGACTTCTTTTGAAAACAGCTAACCTTCAACAAGCTCAGAGAACGTGGTTAAATGCACATTCAAAGATGGCTTAACAGCTTCCGAAATGCGCGACGCAACAATATGCCGTATATTTTTCTCACTTGCTATATCCACTATTCTTTGAGTTATTATGCCATCAAAGACAACGGTGTCGACGCCGCTTAACTGTTGAAGTCTCTCTGCAAGCTGGTTTACAGGCAACCTTTCAATTTGCTCCAGCTTTTCGTTAAGGAGCACCGCCTCCAAGGTGCCGTTAAGCTCTTTAGCAATTTGCGCCACCTCTTTTGGAACCTCCATTCTCGGTTTTTCTCTCCGCGGCTTCAGAATTTCCTCGATTGGAACCTTAGCCTCTAAGGCGTCAAAAATTTCCTTACAGTTTAACTCTTCAACCTCTTTTCCCCTAGGAGCCCTTGCAACATATTTAATGTTTGTGACTTGTAACAGTTCTTTCAGGATTAGGTCTCCGCCTCTGTCCCCGTCAAGGAAAGCCGTGGCCTCTTTCTCTTTGCAAAGCTTTTTTATGGTTTCTGGAACCTTGGCGCCTTCCAAGGCTATTACGTTATGGATTCCGCATCGCATCAAATTGATTATGTCCGCTCGGCCTTCAACAACTATTATCTCTTTGGAACTGTCAACTTCAGGGCCTGCTGAAAGCTCCTCCGGTCCGTATTTTTCAACTTTAGCCACTTTCAATGTTTCAGCAACTTCTTTGAAAACTTCGTCAACTGATGGCATAGCCTCAATTGTCCACTGGTGAAGGATTTCCTTGGCACGGTCGATTATCGCCTTTCTCCGAGATTCTCGGACATCCTCAATTTTTTCAAGAGTTACCTTCGCAGAGCACGGTCCAACACGGTTTATGCTTTCAAGACTTGCAGCCAACAACGCCGTAGAAACACGATCCAAGCTTGTGGGAATAGTTATAGTGCCAGTTGTCCTATCATTTTTTGAATGCAGCTCGATTTCTATTCTTCCAATACGGCCTGATTTTTGAAGTTCTCTGAGGTCAAGCTCCGGCCCGAAAAGACCTTCAGTTTGGCCGAAAACAGCTCCTATAACATCTGGCTTTTCAACTACGCCTTCTATTTCGAATCTTGCGCGTATGACATACTTTAGGGTAAGGGTTTGTGATGAACCCGTAAGCGTCACCTCCTGAACTACTACCATTTATTTAGGTTAGTTTAACGTGTGATGAGAGAATTGTGCTCTCAAACATTAAATTAGTTCAGTTCGTCCTATATTACCTTTATGCATTCTTAAACGCACGTAACGCTAAGACCTTATCATTATTAGGAGCATTTTGAACCTTTTTGTGGCTTTCACTGCGCGAGGTTTATCCGCAGGCATTATTACAGCTTCGCCTGCTTCTAAACGTAAGGCTTTGTCAGCTATGCTTATTTAAGCTTCACCCTCAATCACGTAAGTCATAGCATCAAAAGGCGCCGTGTGCTCGCTTAACCCTTGGCCCTTCGTCAAAAGCAAACAAGGTTATAGTGCCTGTTTTCTTATCAATCAAAGTTCGGCTTACAATAGAATCTTCTTGATAATCCAATAAATCAGCCAGCTTCAAAACTTCTTCTTCAGACTTCACCATTAAATAACCCCATTAAAAGGCCAATTGCTCGATTGGCGCTCTTTAATTTTTAGGTTTCACCAAAGCATTGAGAACGTGTACAAAATGCCAAGCTAAATATAATTGGGTTTTTAAGCAACGAAAATATACCCCTATGAATAACAAGGAAGCGGAAAGGGAAGGAGAAAAGTTGAATACGCTTAAGATCAAGTGGCAACGGCTAATAGCCGACGGGAAAACGTGCCCAAGATGCGGCTCCACGGAAGAGGAAATTGAAAGGGCAGTTTCTATTCTTAGGCAGTCCCTCGCGCCGCTTGGAATAGACGTTACCTTAGAAAAAGGCGAGCTTTCAGTTGAGGAATTTGAGAAAAACCCCTTGGAATCTAATAAGATTCTGATTAACGACCACCCATTAGAAGAATGGGTTAGCGGAACAGTAGGACAAAGCCCATGCTGCACTGTTTGTGGGCCTTCCGAATGTAGAACAGTCACAGCAGAAGGGCAAATTTATGAGACAATCCCAGCTGAGCTAATAGTTAAAGCGGGGTTAATCGCAGCCTCTGAATTAATCAACACGGAAAAAAGCGAGTCATGCTGCGGGAATAACGCTTCAAAAACACCTAAAAACAACTGCTGTCCAAAATAGCAAACTAAAATTTTGACAAAAATGAAGTTTTCTCAGACAACTGTAGAAGCGACGTTTTGAGAGAACAACCGTTAAAACAGTTAAGCGCTTTCCATTAACCTTTAAAAGGATAACAAGACACAGTGATGAACTGTAAAAGGGATTAAAATGAGCAAGACATCTATGATTTCAGGATTTTACAAGTTAAGCACAAAAGAACGGTTACAATTTGTTAAGGAATTTGCCGGGTTAACAGACGAAGAGGCAGCATTATTGCAGAACACTGGTTCGTTGCCATTGGAATTGGCGAACCGCATGATAGAAAACGTGGTAGGCGCCATCCCAATTCCTTTAGGCGTCGCGGTAAACTTTCTCATTAACAGGCGAGATTATCTTATCCCTATGGCTATTGAAGAGCCTTCAGTTGTGGCGGCTGCCAGCTACGCGGCTAAAATGGCAAGAGACGGCGGAGGCTTCTACACGAGCAGTACCCCGCCCATAATGATTGGACAGGTTCAAGCCGTTGGTATAAAAGACCCTTACGCAGCTAGAACGCGCATATTGCAGGCTAAGGAGGAAATTTTGAAGAAGGCTAACGATCAGGATCCGGTGCTTGTTTCCGTCGGCGGTGGAGCGAAAGATTTGGACGCAAAGGTGATTCACACTTCGCGAGGGCCTATGGTTATAACAGAACTGCATGTGGACTGCCGCGACGCTATGGGAGCTAACGCGGTAAACACCATGTGCGAGGCTGTGGCGCCTTTAATAGAGCGTTTAACAGGCGGGCGGGTTTACCTAAGGATTATTTCTAATTTGGCGGTTAAACGTCTAGCCAGAGCCTGGTGCCTAGTTCCAAAAGAGGCTGTTGGCGGAGAAGAAGTCGTAGACGGCATTGTGAATGCTTCAGCTTTTGCCGCGGCAGACCCGTATAGAGCAGCTACCCATAACAAGGGAATCTTGAACGGCATAATAGCTGTTGTTATCGCCACTTGCAACGACCACCGCGCCATAGAGGCGGGAGCCCATGCCTACGCGGCTAGAAACGGCCAGTATACTACACTTTCAACGTGGGAGAAAAACGAAAACGGTGATTTGGTAGGTTCTATCGAGTTGCCCATGGCCGTCGGCCTAATAGGCGGAGCAGTGCGAACCCATCCCATAGCAAAAATATGCCTAAAAATTTTAGGCGTCAAAACAGCCAACGAGTTTGCTGAAGTTTTGGCTGCGGTAGGCCTAGCCCAAAACCTAGGCGCTTTAAGGGCTTTAGCCCATGAAGGCATACAGCGGGGCCACATGTCGCTCCATGCAAGAAATATCGCCACAGCTGCCGGGGCCACCGGCGAGCTTATAGACCTTGTGGCTGAAAAGATGGTTGAAGAACGAAAAATCCGCATGGACAGAGCCAAAGAGCTTATAGAACAGTATAGGGTAACGGGGAAAATCTAGAAGGCGAAGCCTATGAAGATAATAGCTGGTCCAGCTTCTAAAGAGCTTGGAACACGCGTAGCCAAGCTTTTAAACGCTGAACCAGTCTCTGTTTTTTCAAAGACTTTTCCAGACGGCGAATCCTATGTGAGGCTTGAAGGCAGCGTGGAAAGCGAAAACGTGGTTATAGTGCAGACCACAAGCCCGCCGCAGGATAATAGGCTTATCCAGTTAGCGCTTATCGCAGACGCTGCAAAAAGAAATGGGGCAAAAAAGGTAACCGCCGTAGTGCCATACTTGGCTTATGCCCGCCAGGACAAGGTTTTCCTTCAAGGTGAAGCCATAAGCATAGAAGCCGTTGCGAAAATGCTTAAAGCAGCTGGAATCGACAGCCTATTAACGGTTAACGTGCATCAAGAAAAGGTTTTGGAAAAATTTCCTTTCCCAGCGAAGAACCTTTCAGCTATACCTCTTTTGGCGGAATATTTCACCAAGGAAAAAGTTGTAAAAGAGGCTTTTGCCATTGCGCCGGATAAAGGTGCAGTCTACATAGCTGAACAAGCCAGAAAAGTCCTAGGCGGCGAGTGCGGCTACTTGGAAAAGCATCGTGACCGCTACACTGGACAGGTCAGTGTTGAAAAGGGAGAATTTAACGTTAAGGGGAAAACCGCCATAATTTTTGATGATATTATAAGTACTGGCGGCACAATAGTGGCAGCTGCAAAAATCTTGCACGAGCTTGGAGCAGGAAGGGTTTATGCGGCGTGTGTGCATCCGCTTTTGGTTGGCGACGCTGAAAAACGTATACGCGAGGCTGGAGTTGAGGATATAGTTGGGACAGACAGCGTCCAGAGCAGTGTAAGCAAGGTTTCTCTAGCGCCGCTTATAGCCAAAGAATTAAAGGAGCTTCTAAGTGGCTAAGCTTTTCTTTCTCCTTTCTGGGGAACATGAAACCCTACCTTTTTCCGAACTTAAAGCCATATTTGAAGCGGAAGGCTGCGCATACAAGGTTTTGGAAAAACTCGATCAGGTTTTAAGGGTTGAAGCCAGCCTAGAAAGCGTGAAAGCTGTAAAAAATCGGGCAGCTTTAACAAGGCTTTGCGGCCTTGAACTCTTCACATGCGAAGCCGAACCAAGCCAAGCAATGAAGGCCATACGTGCTGTAAATTTGGATGAAGTTCTAAAGCCTGGAGAGAGCTTTGCAGTGCGCATAAAGCACGTGAAAACCCATTCGCAAAAAGTTGACGGGATGGCTCTTGAAAGAAAACTCGGCGAAATCATTCTTCAAATGGCAGAAGGAGCAAAAGTGAATCTGCGAAACCCGGAAAAAACTTTCATGGGTTTCCTAACGGACAACAAGCTTGTTTTTGGGTTAAAGCTTGCCGAAATCCCAGCTAAATCCTTCACAGAGAGACGCGCAAAGAAAAAGCCTTTCTTCCATCCGTCAGCAATGCCGCCAAAACTTGCAAGATGCATGGTAAACTTGGCCAAGCCTAAGGCTGGAGAACTAGTGTTTGACCCTTTCTGCGGGACAGGAAGCATCCTTATTGAGGCTGCGCTTATAGGCTGCCGCGTGGTAGGCTTGGACGTTCAAAGGCGCATGATTAAAGGCAGCCTAAGAAATTTCATCCATTTTGGCGTTAAACTCGAAGGCTTAGTGATGGCGGATGCTCGAAACCCGCCGATAAAAGCTGTGGACTGCGTAGTTGCAGATCCGCCTTATGGGAGAAGTGCCACAACCTTGAGACGCACAACAAAACAGATAATTGAAGATGTTTTAAAAGCGGTTTACGACATGCTGGAAAGGGGAAGGCGCATATGTATGGCCGCGCCTAAAACCATAGAGGTAGGCGGCATAGGCGAAGATTTAGGCTATAAACATTTAGAATCCCATTTCCTTTATGTGCATAGGAGCTTAACCCGAGAGATTGCTGTTTTTGAGAAAAATTAGCAGCCTCTGTAATAACGTTAGTGCAATTTTTAACTAAGTGGGTTTTCTGACACTTTTTCGTTTTATGTATAAGTAGCTGCAGGCAGCCGTTACTGCCACTATTGCCACGGCTATTATTGCGTAAGTGTATTCCATCGGTGAGCTAGGCTGTTGAGGTTCTGGCTCTGGTTCAGGAGAAGGCATCGTGGAGTCTTCAGGTTTAGGTTCAGGCAAGGGGCCTCCGCCAGTGCTTAATGGGATTATATAGTGGACTTCGCCTGTGTCAGCCCATATGCCTACTTGTATGCCCGTTACGCCACCTGGGTATACTTTATCCAAAAATAACGTGATACGCCAGTGCGGATAAAGCGTGTAGGGTTCACGAGCCCACAAACTTAACTCAACGCTTACAGGCTCATTTTTTATGATAAAATCTTTTATTTCTATTGCATTAGGATCCGTGCCTACTTTCCATGAGAAATTCTTCGCGCGGTCTATTGCTATTTTTATGGCTTCTTCCTTAGATACGTTAATAGCGGTGCTGCCTACTTTATAAAGGCGCAATTGATCAACGAGTGTATAAAAGGCGCCGTCCCGGAATCCAAGTGTTAACCCCCTTTTCTCAAGGCCGTCGCTGTAAACGTGGAACCAAGTGAAAAATGCCAAGCGCTTGCCTACTGAAACCTGAAGCTTTATATTATCCAGTGTCACTTTATGGCTTCCCCCTTTCATGCCGATTTCCTTAGGGACGAGATCCAGCAAATCTTTCATTTTCTTGTAATGCAAAGACCCGGTATAGTTAATATATCTCTCAAGAAGACCTTTAGCCGCATCAATTAAGTTAGGGGGCTGTGTCGAAACATAAGCTGCATAAACTTGGGGGTATATAACTTTGTCAATTCTATCAATAAGGTATGATTCAAGCTGGTTGTCGCGGAACGTGAAGGACGCAAGAAGCCAGCCTCCTTTAGTTGAAAGGTTAAAGCTTATTTCTCTGCCCCCAGGGTAAAAGGGAGGTTCCTCATCCCATAAAAGTGTTACATTAAACCTTGTCATGTCACACATAACCACGTCCTTTAAAAACGAAAGAGCCCAACCTTGGAGGCTCGATTCAGCTCCATACGCGGTAAATGGCTGCAACTGCGGAATTATTAGGATCGTGAAAAGAAGAAGAGCAAGAAAACATTTAACAAAAATATTCATCGAAATTCACTCCTCTATGGTAATGTCATGCTACC
>WUQU01000596.1 GCA_009889605.1 Candidatus Bathyarchaeota archaeon
AATTTCGATTAGTACTTTGTTGGGAAATGGCGAGTTCGGAGTTTTGAAGCATGCATGGGGTGCTGGCGAAAGTGCGTCAGAACACTTGCGAAAATTTGTGAAGTCTGTTTTATCAAATTTTTTTGAATAAATTTCCTGAATTTTTGTTAGTTTGCTCGTGTCTTTATTGTCAATATAGCTTATCAAACCTTGCGAGAAATCTTTGATGGAACATTCTAAATCTCCTATGTAAATAAAATCAGCTATCTCTTCCGCAATACGATGATTGAATAATGTTACAGGCCCGCCTATTATAATTGCCGGATGGTGGCTCTGTCTGTCAGTCGCCTTCAATGGTATGTTTTTTTTTGAAATCATCTGAGCTATGTTAATTAGATCATTTTCAAACTGGAACGTGAAGAGCCAGACAGGAAATTCATCAATGGGACGTTTTTCCTCAACAGAGTAGAATTTTTCAAACCAAGGTTCGTAAAAGAACCGTTCAACGCCAATGCCTTCCTCTGACAATAGCTGCTGTATCCAGCTCCACGCAAGGGAACCGCTTGCAACGGTGTAGGAGTTAGGGAAAATAAGGGCAACCTTTGGAAGGTTGCCACCATACTCTTTCAATATAATTTCAGATGAAGCGAATTTTTTAACGTGATTGTATTCCCTAAAAGACTGCTCGTCCCGAGGCTTTCTCACTTAATTTCCTCCTGATTTCCGCCTTGCTTCTTCTTGAATTTCGTCCTAATTTCTGCCTGCCTTCTCCTAGATTTTTTCTATAGCGGTTCTTCTTAGATAATTCTTTGAAACAACTGCTCTTTTTACTGTTGACTCAGCTATTTTTTGGCTCTCTTTCATTACTATCGCTTTGAAAGTAACAATGTTGGCATTTACTTCGGATACTCTAATGCCAACTATAAGGCGTTCGCCAACAACAACAGGTCTTAAATGGGATATGTCACTATAAGTCACAACGGATATTTCCTCGTCGCTTAGAAATTGGTTAAGAAACTCTCCTGTAACATAATTTATCT
>WUQU01000597.1 GCA_009889605.1 Candidatus Bathyarchaeota archaeon
CCAAGAAGATCTGGTTTACTACATAGTCCAATACGTGCTGAACAACGTATACGACGACCTTGTAGCGATTGGCAGGGATGTTTCAAAACTTGAAAAGGTTCAAAAACCATTCCCGAGAATGACTTACACGGAAGCTGTTAACTTCTTGCAAAAGCAAGGTTTCGACATCAAATGGGGCGACGATTTTGGTGGAGACGAAGAAACGGTCTTGGCAAAGCAATTCGACAGTCCATTGTTTGTAACGCACTATCCAAGGCAAGCAAAGGCATTTTACATGCAGCCTGACCCAGAAAATCCGCAGGTAGTCCTCTGCGATGACCTCCTCGCGCCAGAAGGCTATGGTGAGATAATCGGTGCATCGCAACGTATACACGACTACGATCTCATGGTTGAAAGATTGAAAGAGCACAGCCTGCCAATTGAAAAATACGACTGGTATCTCGACTTAAGGAAATTTGGCTCAGTTCCACACAGCGGATTTGGACTTGGTGTGGAGAGAACGATAGCTTGGATTGCGGGCCTTGAACACATAAGGGAAGCCATTCCGTTTGCAAGGACGCTTTACAGAGTCCATCCATAATTTTCGAATTAGTTCTAAATAGCAAGATTGGGAGGCAAGTTCGCCTCCTTTTTTATAAAGACTTTCGACAAGGAGCGAAGAACATGATTTGGTGGGTATTAATCGTATTTTTTGCAGGTTTCTTTGCAGGAAAGTTCATAAACACAAAGTGGATAGGAAGATACAATATAATACTCGTTCTTACAATGCTTTTGCTCTTTTCTCTTGGACTTAAAATTGGGAGTAACGATGAACTTTTCAGCAAAATTGATTCAATAATATTTTTCGGACTATTAATCGCACTTGCGGGTGGGGCGGGAAGTTTCTTGGTTGGTTACATTATTGAGAGAGTGGTGAATAAAAAATGAGCATCTTAATGTTGATTGGATCCGTTGTTATTGGACTGATAGTTGGACGTCTTACTCGTACTCAATTACCGGGAAATACTGTTGACATTGTTCTTTATTCACTTGTATTCTTGGTAGGTTTGGATTTAAGTAAGGAGAAGATAGAGAAGAGGTTTTTGAAAGATATAATAGGAAGCATAATTTCAACGATTGTAGGTACCCTTTCATTTGTATTAGTATTGTCCTTCTTCTTACCGTTGAAACAGCTTGAAACTATCGTTGCTGCCTCAGGATTTGGATGGTACAGTCTATCTGCAGTTCTAATCACAAACTCGTACAGTGCATATATAGGAAGTATATCTTTCTTTGCAAATGTGCTGAGGGAATTGATTGCAATAGTTATCTCCCC
>WUQU01000598.1 GCA_009889605.1 Candidatus Bathyarchaeota archaeon
ATGTTTTTGGTTACAGGTTTGGTTGGTTCCCGCTTTCAAATGCGTACTCAACAAAAGAAGTATTAACCGGTTTTAAATTTGCTCTAAGTGTAATATACCATGCCATATTACCGTCGATAACTCTAATTGTTGCTTCATTAGGGAGTTGGATACTGACAATGAGAAATAACATGGTCTCAATATTGTCCGAAGATTACATAACCCTGGCAGAAGCGAAAGGGCTTGATGAAAAGTACATAATGCTAAACTATGCTGCTCGTAATGCACTCCTGCCAAGTATTACAGCATTTGGTATATCACTTGGATTTGTAGTAAGTGGAGCTTTGTTGACAGAGATAGTATACTCATATCCTGGTGTTGGATATCAACTTTACAGAGCAGTGCTGAGTCAAGATTTCCCGCTAATACAAGCCATATTTTTCTTTGTATCTGTTTCTGTTCTTTTAGCGAATCTTATTATGGACTTTCTATACGCCTTCTTGGATCCACGCGTTAGGGGGTAATTCATGTGAAGTGGAAAATCGGTTTGGCAATAATCTTAATGTTCATCCTGATGGCCATTCTTGCACCGCTACTTTCTAAATATGAACCTACTCGCACGGTAGGTTTACCCTATCAGTCTCCGTCAAGCGAACACTGGTTAGGAACGGACAGACTCGGGCGTGATATTCTTTCGCAAGTATTCTATGGTTCAAGACTATCACTGACGATAGGAATCTCCACCGGCTTAATGATGACGTTAATTGCTACCGCTGTAGGCATGATTTCAGGATACTATGGTGGTATTGTTGATAGAATTCTCTCAACCATTACTGACATATTCCTCGTTATTCCAGGCTTGCCGTTGATGATAGTTATTAGCTCATACATGAGGGTACGAGGTCCACTTATGGTGATTTTAGTAATAGCGTTTACAAGCTGGGGATCTGGATCAAGAATAATCAGATCTCAAATGCTTTCTTTAAAAAACAGAGAATTTACAGTTGCTTCAAAGGTTATTGGGGAAAGCAATCTATATATAATTTTCGTAGAGCTGTTGCCAAATATGCTATCTCTAATTGCGTCGATATTCTTCAACTCAGTCCTTTATGCAATAATAGGTGAAGCTTCACTCTCATTCCTCGGTTTGAGTGACGTAAGCAAAATCACTTGGGGTACAATGCTTTATTGGGCACAGAATGCAAATGCACTTCTAAATGGCATGTGGTACTGGGTACTTGCGCCGGGTTTGTGCATTGTATTACTTGGAACGGCATTTGCGTTGATAAGCTTTTCTATTGATGAAATAACTAATCCAAGGCTACGCTCTAAATAGGTGCTAAAACTGGGGTGATACTGTGTTCGAGATAGTTGATCTTAATGCAGGATATGAATTCAGAAATAAATTTGTACACGCTGTAAGGAATGTCTCTCTAAAAGTAGAAAAAGGTGAGTTCCATGGTATCGCAGGTGAATCGGGCTGTGGAAAATCGACACTTGTCCTTGCTGCTCTTAAGTTACTGAGAAAACCCGGAAAAATAATCTCAGGAAAGGTCATTATAGATAGTACAGATATACTTAGTTTATCTGAATTTGAGCTAAGAAAACAACGTTGGAAAAAATTCTCGCTGGTTACACAAAGTTCTATGAATTCCCTTAACCCAGTTTTGAAAATAAAGGA
>WUQU01000599.1 GCA_009889605.1 Candidatus Bathyarchaeota archaeon
GTTTGATCAACAACCTTTATATTCTCAGGTTTTATACCTTCGACCGCACCCTGAACCAAGGATACTATACCAACAACTTGTTCCTTTGCTAAACTCTGCCCCGGTTTCATAACGACCATAACAGAAGCGCGCGGTTCCGACATCTCGCCACGGACATAGTATGTATATTTCGGTAAGGTTAAAACAACTCGAACTGAGTCAACGCCCTGAATAGTAGAAATAGTTCTCTCGAGTTCACCCTGCAGAGCTATCTGATACCTTACTTGTTTGTCAAAACTTGTGGCACCAAGGGAAGTTTCATCAAGTATTTCAAATCCTCTTGTAGAACCTCCAAGCACTCCGGCAGAAGCCAGTCGCATTCTAACTTCGTATACGTTGTAATTTGAAGGAATCAATATCTTGTTTCCGGCTTCTACTATGTAAGGTATTCCCAATGACTCTAATTGCTGTATAACAGGACCTGCATCTTGCTCCGTCTTAGTTGTAAGTAATAACACGTATTTTGGCGCATTTATAATAGCAAGAAACACTGCAGCCAATATTACTGAGGCTGCAATCATGATGATTATTAGCTTTTGTGATTTTGATATACCACTCCACCACTTCGGAATATTCGCAAACCAGTCCAAAAATTTTCTAAACCAGTCCATTAATTCACCACCACTTCCCAAGCCAATTGACAATTATACCATGAAATTTTCAAAAATTTACACTTTATTAATATTTTATCACTTAAAAAATCCCAAAAACAGGCTATACTTATCATACCAAAGTTCCGAGGTGATTTCAATGTGGGAAATCAATGTGAAAGAGGTAATAAAAGAAAAAGGAAAGGTTATTGAAGGATACTACAAACCTGAGAACATAGAACTCCACACCGGCACATATAAAGTTTTACACGATGGTTTCAAAGTTCGAATGGTGCTCGCTCATGCTGATGATAAAATAGTTCTTGGCGGATATGTCAGAGGATATGTTGAGAGACCTTGTGACAGATGTTTGAAAATATCTGAAATGTACATTGACGGAGTCATCGAAGCGGTGTATACTTTTCAGAAGAAACAGCTTCCAAGAAATGAGGAGCTCAAAGATCTCACTAACGAAATACCACTGAATGGTGATATAATAGACTTAGAAGAGCGAATTGTCGAGGCCATTGTAAGCAGTGCGCCGGATGTTTTTGTTTGCAACCCAGACTGTAAGGGGTTGTGTCCATATTGTGGTGCCGATTTGAACGAAGAGCCTGACCATGTTTGCGAACATGCTCCAAAGGAAAATATAGATCCGAGATTCGAAAAATTGTTGAAAATCAAGAATAAACAGGAGGGATAACCATGGCAGTACCAAAGCAGAAACGTTCTCACAGCAGAACACACCACAAAAGAGCAAAGATTTACAAAGCATTCAGTGTTGCAGTGACAACATGCCCAAACTGTGGCGCTCCAAAACAACCACACAGAGTATGCCTCAACTGCGGCTACTACGGCAAGAAGCAGGTGTTTGAGGTAGCGAA
>WUQU01000600.1 GCA_009889605.1 Candidatus Bathyarchaeota archaeon
GTTTAAATAATTTGGCCTCCCTGTATCAAGCTCAAGGAAAGTATGCTAAAGCTGAGCCACTACTTAAACGTTCGTTGGCAATCAAGGAGAAAGCACTTAGCCCTGAACACCCCGCTGTGGCTACGAATTTGAATAATTTGGCCTCACTGTATCAGGCTCAAGAAGAGTACGCCAAGGCTGAACCTCTTTTTAAGCGTTCATTGGCAATCTGGGAGAAAGCCTTTGGTCCTGAACATCCTAATGTGGCCTTGGGTTTGAGTAATTTGGCCTTTCTGTATCAAGCCCAAGGAAAGTATGCCGAAGCTGAACCACTATATAAGCGCTCATTGGCAATCACGGAGAAAGCACTCGGACCTGAACATCCTAATGTGGCCGGAATTCTAAAAAACTTAGCTAAGATTTATAGGGCTATGAATCGCATTTCAGAGGCTGAAGTATTAGAGAAGCGTGTTGAAAAAATTGAAGCCATTAAAAAATAGTAATAAAACAATATATCAGGGAGGTTTAAGTCAGATGAAAAAAGGTGCAACAAAATTTGTAGTATTTGTCTTTGTTGTGGCTGCTTTTCTTGGAGTGTTACCGTTAATCGCAGATGCCAAAAGCGCTGGTATAGAGTGGGAAATTCTTGTTAAGGAAGCAGAGGAACTGTACAAAGCTGGAAACTACAGCCGTGGTATTATAGTTGCTCAGAAGGCATTGGAACTTGCAGAAAAGAATGTAGGCCATAATCATCCTGATGTGGCAAGAAGTTTGAACGTGTTGGCAATACTGTACCAGACCATAGGAGAATACACCAAGGCTGAGCTTCTCTTTAAGCGTTCGTTGGCAATCTTTGAGAAAGCGCTTGGTCCCAACCATCTCCATGTGGCTACGAGTCTGAACAATTTAGCCTCACTGTATTATAACCAAAAAGAGAATGCCAAGGCTGAGCCTCTTTTTAAGCGCTCGTTGGCAATCTTGGAAAAGGCACTTGGACCTGAGCATCTCTATGTGGCTGCCGGTTTGAACAATGGGGCTTCACTGTAGCGAGACCAAGGAAAGTAGGCGTAGGCTGAGCCTCATGCTA
>WUQU01000601.1 GCA_009889605.1 Candidatus Bathyarchaeota archaeon
CATAGCCTAGACAAGAGATAACTTTAGGTACCAATATCTGACAGGCTCTCTTGTTGTTATCAGGCGGCCGACTACATTAAACTCAGGGAGAATAATAAACAAAACAGTACCGCTGTCAATTCTCGGTTCGCTGTCTCTAACTCTGCAAAGCTTAGATAAAGAGTCTTTGTATACGCTTGTCAAGGGGTTAATCATATAGATTTCACACCTAGGCTGAAAATCGGAGGGCGGCGCTATTTTTAACGCTGTTTCTATTTGCTCTCTTAATTCGGTGAAGGAATCAAAAAAGTGGATTGTTGCGATTACGCTTTTCTCAGCCTCTCTAATTCTCTCTATCGGTATGTAGTCTAATACCAGTATTCTGGACGCTTTGGCTCTCATTACTTTTTCAGGGACTTTTTTGAGTTCGTTTTGGTTCTCATAACTTTTTCCGACCATACCGTGACATTACACTATCCTATATATACTAGCACTTTGCTAAAAAACGGAAAAAATATTCGGGTTTAGGCTATACCTTAGCGGTCTGGTTGGGACGCGCTAGTACTCTTCAGTCCAAAAGGGGGGCGATTCTGAAACTGAATTGCGGTATCCCTAATTTGGTCAATGCCAATGACAGCCGCCACTGTCCTAAGCGTCTCAGACCTTTCGTAAGCGCCATAGTAAATACTTGTGGCAATTAAAGACTGTGTGGCTGTCAGCGTGGCCGCTGCTGTTGACTGTACTGAGTCCATCATTCTCTTGTGAATTAATATGCTAATAATATACGCTGCAACTATCACTGCAAATCCTGCTGCCAATAGCCAGACAATTGTATTCACAATTTCACCATTCGGAATTGCAGTCTGGTTCGCTGCCTTAGCATTAAACGCCACTATTAGGGGTATAAGGGCCGCGCCCTTTGCGCCCTCGTTCAAAGCCTTCTTAGCCTCCACCATTTTTCTAACCGCCTCCTCGACTTTCTGTTTTATCAACTGGACGTCTACGCCCATGTTTTCTACTTATATTTAGTTCTATATATACTTAACTTTACCCTGGAG
>WUQU01000602.1 GCA_009889605.1 Candidatus Bathyarchaeota archaeon
AAAATAACAACGAGAGACCATGTAGTGATCATTACTCCTGAATTGTTTGTTTGAATAAATGATAAATAGTAGTAAAGCATTATACACATTCCAAAGTTCCCTTTTGTGACAAAAGGGGGTGTAGGAATACCTGTAAGGAATGTCTGTTCTTTTCCTCGAATAGATGTCAGATTACATATCAGGAAATTACCAAATCCTCATTAAGCAAATTAGCCGAAAGACTAAACAACATTCCCATAAACGAACTTCTCTCCCAAATTAAGTCGGCAGAGAAGTTCGTTTATGATTTTAGTGGCCACCAATACACTCCCTGCCAGGTAAGCGGGGGGTGTGTGGTGTGCCATCCCTGCGGGCACTCGGAGTGCCCAGTGCCCGTGAGGGATTGGAGAAGGGAGATGTGGTTGTTGGGATTTAGAGCCTGATATGCTTGGAAGAAAGGGGGATAAGATGGCAAAGGCTAAGGTTGAATTTGCTCCAGATGGAAAGCATTTTGTCAAGATAGCGGAAGGTTCTATTGGTAAGATGTGGGATTATTTCAATTTTAATCCCGAAATCTTAATCGCTATATGGCTAAACCCTTATGCTAAATTTCGCTTGATAGGGGAGACAGGAAAGGTTATAGGAGAGAGGGGGGGGGGAAGATGTCAATAAGTGCTAAAGGTGAAGCAGGCTAAGAAATCCTTAAAAAGAAAGGGGGGTAAGATGAAGGAAATGGAAAAGATGAAAATGAAAACAGTAATTGAGTTAAAAGAATTGGAAATTGAATTTGATGGGGAAGATATTATTTTGAAGTTGGGGGATAAATTCCAACCACGCTGGGTTGTCTCCCAGAGTTATTTAAAACGATGCTTGGAAGAAGCAAAAAAACTTTCAAGCGTTCCTCTCCCTCCCCTTGAGAGAAGAAAGATAGAATGGGAAGGGAGAGAAATACAGATAACTCCCTATTATGGTCTCAAGTTTTTAAAAGACATTCATTCATTTAATCTTCTCTTCTTCGCCTTTGTTCACGAGATAAAAGTGGCTTTTGCTGAAATAGCAGTCGGTGGGGAGTTTTATATTCCCGACTTAGTAGACATTTTTAACACGAGGACTATCAAGAGAATTTTAGAAAAAGAAAAGGGAACACCACTTTGGAGAGAAGAAGAAGAAGAAGAAGAAGAAAAGGTATACAAAAGGAAGTGGGTCTATAAAAAGAGATACCTCAGGGGTTTTCTTATCAACGAAACCCCTGAGGGAACTTATTTAGAGAGAGGGGCTTCATACTACCTTCTCTCTCACCTCCATTTTCTCGTAGGGAAGATGGAGGAAATCTTCAGGCTTTATGGAATTGATTTTAAATCTCCTCTTTTTGCTTTAAAGAGGGAAGATGGTGAGATAGTTCCCAAATATTATCTTGAACTCGAGGGGGTAGGGAAGCAATACTTCTACCCCCTTGGTTTTTTTAAAATTGAAAGGGGAGAAATTTACTTTCTACGCTATGTTTATTTTCGCTATCGTTCCATTAAAGATGTGGAAGAAAAGTTAGTTATAGCCGAGAC
>WUQU01000603.1 GCA_009889605.1 Candidatus Bathyarchaeota archaeon
GAAAATCCAGCTGTTGTTGTCTACGATGAAGACATATACGTTGGCTACAGGTACTACGATACATTCAGAATAGAACCGTCATATGAGTTTGGCTTTGGACTTTCATATACAAAATTTGAGTACAAAGACCTTCAAATACAACAGTTAGGTAATAAGATTACCGTTTCTTTCACAGTTGAAAACGCAGGAAAGTGCTCAGGTAAAGAAGTTGCTCAGGTTTATGTTCGTGCACCGCGTGGAAAAATTGACAAGCCTTATCAGGAATTGAAAGGCTTTGAAAAGACAAAAGAATTGCAACCGGGAGAGTCTCAGAGGATTTCTATTGAAATTCAGATTCCAGACCTTGCTTCGTTCGATGGAAATTGCTGGAAGGTTGAGCCTGGAAGGTACGAAATCAGGGTTGGTGCATCTTCAAGAGACATCAGACTTACTGGCTATACAGAGATAATGTAATTCTTCAACAAGGGGGCATTAAAATGGCTAAATATTACTTTAACACCGATGATAGATTCGTAATTGAGGACTACAATAACTCAAAACCATTTGCGAGTTTCCTTCCAGGAATTGCTGGAAAGCAGGGTATTCCTCTGTGGGTCTTTTACGTAAACAGGGCACAATGTATCGCATCGTTTGGACTGGCACACAAGGATAATCCAATAATGGAATTCCATCCGGCATTTCGTTCGTATCAAACAGTCTACACGAACGGCTTCAGAACTTTTATCAAAGTACACAAAAAAAATATATTACATGAAGCTTTTGTCAAAAAAAGCGAGAAGATTACCCAAAAGATGTACATCGCAAGAGAGTCACTCGAAATTGAAGAAATAAACGAAGAAATTGGTCTTAAAACTAACGTACTTTACTTTACGTTGCCACAGGAGAAACTTGCAGCACTTGTTAGAAAGGTTGTAATTGAGAATATTTCAAGTGAAACTTTAAGTCTCGAAGTACTTGACGGATTGTCGACGTTATTGCCATTTGGAATAAATGACTATGGATTAAAACATGTTGGTAATACCCTGAAAGCATGGATGGAAGTTATCGAAATTGAGAATGGAGTCCATGTATTCAAATTACGCTCTACTGCCGAAGATGTGGCAACTGTTTCAGAGATTAGAGAGGGAAACTTCTACGTTTCGTTTAAGATTCAAGAGAATGACAAAGAACAACTAAAACCGTTAGTGGATCCAGACGTAGTATTTGGATTTGATAACTCTTACATTTCGCCGCAAGTATTTGCTGAGCTGAATCTTGAGCAGATAAAAGGTATCAAAC
>WUQU01000604.1 GCA_009889605.1 Candidatus Bathyarchaeota archaeon
ATAAGTCCTTTGATCAAGCCTGCCCCGGCAATTGCCGGAACGATAGGTCCGAACACGCCGGATACAATGTTCATGAAGAGGGTAACAAAGCCTTTCTTTTTCTCTTCGCTTTTTACCTCATCCTGTTGCACATCCGCCAGCTTGAGCTCCCCGGCCAAAGCATTATAATATTCCCCAACCTTGGGACCAAGAATGATCTGGAATTGGTCTTGGTTGAACTGCGCGCCCAGAACGGGATCCAATTGCTTAAGCTTCTCAATATCTACTTTGCTTTTATCTTTCAGATCAAACCTGAGTCTGGTCATGCAGTGCCAAGCGTTTACAATATTGTCTTCTCCACCGACCCCGGTAATGATGTCTTGTACCGTTTTCACTTTGCTCATCCAAAATTCTCCTGTCCTCGAAATAAGTGTTGGTTCCGTTTACATTACTGAATGCTATCACAAAGACTTATCAAATAAAAGCAGTCCAAAATAAACCATGTTTTTCGTGAAGTCCTTGATACATAAGGGTTTAATTAGATTTTTTAGATAAATTGGACTGATATTTTTTAATATTTTGACCTTTTACCTTGCCAAATTGCTTCCGCATTTCAAAACATGTTTCAATAAATCTAGATTTCTTAGAAAAGAGGAGACCTATGAACCCTTCCATTATCACGAACGTGGAATGTTTTGTGCTTAAGCCGGATCGGCATAATCTGGTAGTTGTGAAAGTCACTACAGACAATAATCTGATCGGATATGGCTGCGCCACTTTCCAGCAGCGCCCGAAAGCCGTGCAGCTCGTCGTCGAAGAGTATCTTAAACCTATATTGCTTGGAAAAGACGCGAACAACATCGAGGACTTATGGCATCTGATGATGGTCAACTCTTATTGGCGTAATGGTCCCATCTTGAATAATGCGGTCTCCGGGGTAGATATGGCTCTGTGGGATATTAAGGGGAAAATAGCCGGCATGCCTTTGTACCAGCTCTTTGGCGGCAAAGCGAGGGATGCCGTACCTGCATATACGCATGCAGTTGCGGACAATATCGAAGATTTGTACATGGAGATTGATGCCATTCTCGAACAGGGATATAAGCATATCCGCTGCCAGCTTGGCTTTTATGGGGGGAATCCTTCCAGTCTGCACACCCCGGATAACAGCACCCAAGGGTCGTATTATGATCAGGATGAATATATGCAGACAACCATTGAGATGTTTGCCCAGTTAAGGTCCAAGTACCAGAACCGGTTTCATATCCTGCATGATGTGCATGAGCGTCTTTTTCCAAATCAGGC
>WUQU01000605.1 GCA_009889605.1 Candidatus Bathyarchaeota archaeon
ACAGATATACACTTTCAAAGAGGGTTTTTTAAATTATATGAGGGTTGCGGAGAAGTTAAGGATTGGTTTGATGAGCTGGTGGCTGTGAGGGGTGGAAGGACAGCTTGCGATTACGTCGACATGCTGGCGGATTTTGTTGAGAGCTGTGGCAAATCTCCAGAGGAACTGGAAAGTTAACTCCTAATGAAGCGTTAAGCGTTTTGAAGAATTGGGCTCTGAGGGAAGTCCGTAAGGGTTCTAGAAGTTCCGGAAGGCTTTACACCATTTGGAATGCGGTTAAAAGCTTCCTAAAATTCAACGGAGTGGAAGTTCAGGGAAAACCTCCATTCAAAAAGGGCATTAAATATTTGGATAAAATTCCAACAAAGGAGGAATTGAGGCAAATACTGAACGCGGCCACGAGCATTCCAACCAGAATGCCATCGAGCTAATGTGCTATGGAGGTTTGCGCCCTAAAGATATTTACGATCTAACAAATTCCAGCATAAAAAACGATTTTGAAAAAGGAGCAAGTCCATGCGCAGTATTTGTCCCACAGGCGAAAAATGACAGCGTTTACGTCACTTTTATTCCAGAAACAACTGTCAAGCTTATTCGCCAATATTTTAAGTTTAGGGAAACCAGGGGAGAAAAAATAGTTGATAAAAGCCCAATAATAGCTAACCCGAGGTATCAAGGAAAAGGAATTAGGAGGAAAACGTTAACCGCCAAAATAGAAAATGTGATAGCCAAAAGTGGGGTTCAGCAGAAAATAGCTTTTGGAAACAAAATTCAAAGGATAAGGCCATATAGTTTGAGGAAATATTTCAGAAGCAACCTAACGGGACATGCTCCAAACGAGTATATCGAAGCCTGGCTTGGCCATACCTCTGGATTGGGGCATGTTTACAGCGAAACAAGGGATTTAGACCCATCCACAATCGAAAGGATGCGTGAAGTTTACAAGAGATGCGAACCCCTCCTTTTAGCCACAGCCCAACCACCAGACCAAAATTCTCTGGCCACAGAAGCAAAAATAGAAGCCCTAAAAAGCATAGCAAAAAGCCTGCTCGGCATAGATTTGCTGGAAGTCAAAATCGCCAAAGAAAAGGAGGTTGGAAGAGAATTAAACAAGGACGAAGAACTCGAGCTTTACGAAA
>WUQU01000606.1 GCA_009889605.1 Candidatus Bathyarchaeota archaeon
ACCACAGCTCAACGTTCCACTTGATGAGATAACCAGCCTCTATGACTGTTGAAATTAATAATACAGCAGGAAGAATTAAATTATTCATCTCAAAGAGTGATTGAAGTAGGTTGATTTTCGCCCAGAATCCAGCTGTGAGAGGTAATCCTATTATCGAAAGTGAAGCGATTGTAAATGCCAAACCTACTGTGGTGTTTCCTTTAAAGCCCTTGTGTGACAAGTAAGCGAAAATTGAGAAGAGCACGAATACTGATACAACATCGGCAAAGAGATAAAAGAAAGCAGCTGAAAGTAGTGTATCCTCTCCATGAACTGCGGCAGACAGTGCTGCCACTACCGTGCTTGCACCAGCTATTGCCATGTAAGCAAGTGCTCTTCCAAGATTTTTCTGTTTTAAGGCAGCCAACTGAGCTACGATGATTGAAATCGTTGAAAGGATGAAGACCAATTCAAATCTGACAGGAAGTGTTATTGTAAAGAAAATCCTCGCGAAAAGGTAGAAAATCGAAGCGGTGACAGCCGTTCCGAGCACAACAGGTGTTAGAGAAGAACCATTTGAATACACATCGGGTGCCCAAAGTCCAAGAGGAAGGACTTTCAACTCTATCAATAGAGCCAAGAGCATGAAAATGCCGGCAATTTCCATATACTGTGGTGCAACGATGAAACTTGCATATCCCATATTCAAAGTACCTGCATAGACGTACACTGTTACTGCACCTATCAAATAAAGGGTTCCTGCAACAGCACCGAAAATGAGGTACTTGAACGCTGCATAAGAGTTTTTCTTTTCAGCTGCAAGTATGTAAGCTATTGCGGATATGATTTCAAGGAACACAAATGAGTTAAAGAAATCACCTGTGAGCAACAGCCCATTTAACGATGCTGTAAGCACAAGGAGCAAAATCCCATGCTTTTCTTTAAAATCTGCGGTGAGTGATATTGCAAGCAAAAGGATATTCACGAATAAAAGGAATGGATAATTCACATTATCAAGCAAAAGTGCTATACCATAAGCAGCGGGCCAATTACCAACTTGAACCA
>WUQU01000607.1 GCA_009889605.1 Candidatus Bathyarchaeota archaeon
GGCATCATCAACCGTAGGTCCAGAATTGTATTCGGCAACATAGATATTAACAGTAAAATCTGTTCTTGAGGCTTTAAACGGTATAATTGAGCAACTTGATAGAAAGAAGATGATACCAATCGACATGATTACAAAGATCAAATATCCAAGTCTAATATTTTTACTCATCTCCATCACTCCGTCTTTCCGAAAAATGTCCAATGAGAATTTCTGCCATATGCGTCATACAGGGTCGTCAAGGTCGAACCGGCGGTTATGTAACCACTCAGTCTTATGTCGTAACCGTTAAGTGTTATAGTGGCATTAACCGTAGTATTATGCAAGACAGGACTTGGATAGCCAAATTTTATAAAGTACCTTCCACTTAAATGTGAAATATCAATTTGGTTAGACAAGAGTTCAATTGTGGTGGAAGTACTTCCGTCCTTGCTTTGCAAGATCAAAAATTCATTTCCGCTCACGTTTTTGAACTTAATCCTCGCCTGTGAAGAAAAATTAAAGGTGATCGAAGAATCATTCGTAAAACTACGGTTAGCATAATACACTCGCTCTTCTGCCTTTCTATAAACGACGTTTGATAGACCTTCACTGTTTTCACGAGAATCCGGTCCGCTGATGATTACATCGTATTTTCCTGTGTCGATATTCAGAAATTTCGCGACACCATCTCCATTTGTCTTTGAAAAGTACCTAACTCTTCTATCTGTGTTCGAAGTGCCAATCAGTGACACACTAACTGATGGTATCTTCCAATCACCGTATGCGTCGGTCACTTCAACGTCTAAATTTAACCCTCCGTTGTCAGGTAGTTCTGAGCTTACACTTCTTTGATTTATCATTCCATAACCTGACCTTTCATCTATCCCCGGCTCTCCTATATCAATAGCCCCGTTTTCCAGAAGTCTTCTTATCTGCCATGGCTTAGCATTCGGATATTCCTGGAGCAAGAGCGCAACAAATCCAGACACGTGTGGTGTTGCCATTGAGGTTCCGGACATGAATCCATAATAACCGCTGTTTTCTGCTATTTGAAATGACCTTTTGTCATA
>WUQU01000608.1 GCA_009889605.1 Candidatus Bathyarchaeota archaeon
ATGATTAGGGCCTACATTCTTTTCTGCAACTTGCAGTGCTTTCTGAGCAACTATGATACCACGGCTATAATTGCCAGCTCGATACAGTTCTTCTACTTCTGTAACAAGAATTTCCCACTCTATACCAGCACCTCTGGCATCTACAGTTGATGGTAACAATCCAAGAAAAGCAACCACAATAAAGATAAATACCACAAACTTTGTTACACTTTTTTTCATCTTACTTAAACCTCCCTATATATTATTTTATTACTACCTTTTAGTTGCTTCAATCTTAGAGTACTCGCCCTGAACTCGATATAACTCTGCCAAATTGTTTAAACTTATAGCCACGTCATAATTTTCAGGATCAAGCGTTTTTTCTTTGATTTCCAGTGAACGTTTATGGAGGGCTTCAGCTTTAGAGTACTCCTTTTGGTCTTGATACAGTGATGCTAAGTTTTTCAAGCTTGCAGCCACCTTAGGATGTTCAGGCCCGAAAACCTTTTCTCTAATTGCTAACGACCGTCTGTATAGGGGTTCAGCCTTAGCATATTCTTTCTGGGATCGATATAACTCAGCCAAGTTATTCAAGCTTGTAGCCACCTTGGGATGTTCGGGGCCAAAAACTTTCTCGTCGATTTCCAGCGAGCGCTTGTGAAGGGGCTCGGCTTTATCGTATTCTTCTAGCATATGATACAGTAACGCCAAATCGTTCAAGCTATTGGACACATGAGGATGTTCAGGTCCAAAAGCCTTCTCTAAGATTCCCACCAAACGATTAAGAAGAGGTTTGGCATTAGCGTACTCTCCTTTAGCCCTGTATAGTGTTGCCAACATATTTAGACTTGTAGCCACATCAAGATGATCGGGGCCTACAGTTTTTTCTGCAAATTCTAAAGCATTCTGGGCAATTATAATGCCACGGTCGTAGTCTCTAGCTTCATATAGTTTTTTCGCCTCTAAAAAAAGAATTTCCCACTCCATGCCAGCACCTTTAGCATTTGCAGTTAACGGCAACACTCCAAGAAAGGCAACCACAACAAAGATCGATACTACAAACTTTGCTACACCTTTTTTCATGCGACTAAAACCTCCCTTTTGTAATGTTTTATTACTATCTTTTAATGGCTTCAATTTTTTCAGCACGCTTCTCTAATACTTCAGCCTCTGAAATGCGATTCATATCCCTATAAAGCTTAGCTAAGTTTCTCAGAGTAGTAGCCACCTTAGGATGTTCAGGACCAAGTACTTTCTTCATAATTGCTAGTGAACGCTTAAAGAGTAGTTCAGCCTTGACATACTCTCCTTGGACATAATACAGTACGGCTAAGTTGTTTAAACTTGTAGCCACATCACGATGTTCAGGACCAAGTTTTTTTTCAAAAATTGCTAACGAACGCTTATAGAGAGGTTCTGCTTTGGCGTATTCTCCTTGGTCATAATATAGTAGGGCCAAAAAACTCAAACTTGTAGCCACATCAGGA
>WUQU01000609.1 GCA_009889605.1 Candidatus Bathyarchaeota archaeon
AACCTCAACTTTTCACCAAGAACATTAGCGACTTCCGCACCACTTAATATCCTATGCCATAACCGCCGAGCTCGACGGTTCCAAGACCGCGGACGCGGACGCGGCCAGTTATGACTACAGTTATCAAGTGAAGTCCGCTCCGCGGAGCGGATTTTAAAAAATGAAGTGTCAGAAGCTCACATGGAGATAGCCTTATTAAGAAGCAAAGGCTATCTCTTTCATGGCTGACACCTTGTCGAGGGCTTTACCCGATGAAACTTACCCTTTACCTTTTGTCATTTACCAAACACAACCTCCTCGACAGCCTCCTCAACAGCCTTACACCATTTACAAGTTTTATCTCGACATTCCTTAAGGTGCTTCTTTAGAGTTTCTGGCGTCCATTGATCTTGTATTTTGGCTTTTAAATAATCCAAAAACGTTTTTAATCCTAACCCTATCTCATCAACTTTCTTACCAATTTCATCCAACGATTTTTTTACATCTTCCCTCTCCTTCGTAATTTCCTCTAACAAAGCCTTTTTTTCACTTTCAAGCTTGATTTTTTCTTTTTCCAGCAATTCAACCGTTCTACGCATATTTTCCGTCTCTAAACCTTTTTCTATAAGCTCTCTCGTAACATCCGAAATAGTTCTGCCCTCTTTTTCAACACGCTCCTTTATCAACGCCTTAATTGCGGGCTCAACCCGCGCAAGGACGACGGCGCTCGACATTCCTTTTAATTCACCACCTTACAAGTGTAATTCAAATATTATAAATCTTTCGTAAAAATATATACAATGAATTACTAGAACAACTTAGTAATACATTTGATTAGGACTCCGTCCTTAAACCGATAATAAACAGGTGGTCCTAAACCAACTTTCAACATCCAAGGCTCCCAAACCTCTGTTCTAACGGCTAATTCACCTCTCAAAAACATATGCCAAACCCTTACAACCCTATCGCGATAAACCCTCTTCAAACGCTCCCAAAATCCAACAAAACCCTTAAACACCCATCCATAA
>WUQU01000610.1 GCA_009889605.1 Candidatus Bathyarchaeota archaeon
GCAGTTAACATTGCTACTTCGACGGGTTTTAACTGTTCCAAAGTTTTGTTGAAGTAATACTTTGCCGCTGCTGGGAAACCATATACACCATTTCCAAGATAAACAGAGTTTATATACAATTCTAAAATCTCGTTCTTAGAGTAGTTTTGCTCTAGCCATAATGCTATTAGCGCTTCTTTTACCTTTCTCTTCCAAGTTCTTTCAGTTGTTAAATATAGCGTTCGTGCGAGTTGTTGTGTGATTGTACTGCCACCTTGAATACTGTCTGTGGTCAATATGACGAAGAAAGACCTGGCAATACCAATCAGGTCAACTCCACTGTGTTGATAAAATCTTTTGTCTTCGGACGCCACAATACTATCTTTGACAAGGTTCGGTATGTCTTCAAAATCAATCCAGACTGTCTTTGGGGTGTAGAGAGGAGTTCCGTCGGAATACTCGACAACTAAACTTGCTGGTACCTTGTTTTGTGGTGGTTCAATTCTGCTCGTGTACCATTTGTAGAGCATAAGTGGAAACACGAACGAGAGTATGAAGAACAGCAGGAAAACAATTAACAAAAACTTCTTCAAATAGATCCCTCCAAGCGAAGTAAATATTCTTTCCATTTCAGTCCATTCTTTCCATTAAATCCACCCAACGAGTTCTTACCTACGACTCTGTGGCATGGAATATACAAAGGTAAACGATTCATGGCCATTGCATAGCCAACAACTCTCGGATTTACGTCACAAATTCTTGCAAGTTCACCGTACGTAATAATTCTACCATATGGCACATTTTCTTTCAAACTCTTCCAAATCTTTTCAAAAACAGGTCCTGAGGAATAGCGAACTGGAAAATCAAATTCTTTTCTCTTACCAGATAAATACTCACAAATCTGCAGTGTGAATATATTTTCACCGCGAGGTTCGTAGTAGTCATTTGAAAGCTCGATTTTTTCACATATGCCATCTTTAGTAAATATTAAAATACTACCAATTTCACAGCTTACGATAGATAAATCGAACTTTTGCATAATTTAATGCCTCCTTTTCATATAATTGATATTGCTATCTTTATTTTATTAGTTTAGAATATAAATCAGAATTTATAAGAAACGAGAAAATTGCATACTTGAACAAGGGGTGGGTTGATGGATCTCAATGAATACCTAAAGAATGTTACCATAAAAAAGCAAAAAGGTGAAAGGGAAAGTTGGGACAGTTACTTCAAGAGATTATCCAAAATGATAGCCGAAAGGTCTACGTGTGTACACAGAAAAGTCGGTGCACTTATAGTTAAAGATAAGCGGATTCTGGCTACTGGATACAACCAACCCCCTTCTGGATTTCCACACTGTGATGAGATTGGGTGCATCAGAGACGATTTAAATATTCCATCGGGAAAGAACCAAGAAATCTGCTACGGTTTACATGCTGAACAAAATGCATTGATGCAGGCGGCAAAATTTGGTATATCGACAGATGGGGCGACCATCTATGTCACTCATAAGCCTTGTTCAGTTTGCGCTCGACTTATAGTTAATGCCGGAATAAAGCGTGTTGTGTACATTGAAGGGTATCCTGATCCACTTACCGATTTCTTCTTTCAAATGTGTAAAGTGGAATTAATTGGAGGTGAGGATAGTGAAGAGAGATAGATTAACGCAGTATCTAAGAGAGGACAGATGGCCCACTGTATGGTGTCCTGGCTGCGGCAACGGCATCATCCTGAAAAGCTTTATAGATGCGTATGATCAGTCAGGCCTGAATCCTGATCAAACAGCTGTTGTCTCTGGAATAGGTTGCTCTTCCAGATCGACAGGTTACTTAGATTTCAATACAATGCACACGCTTCATGGTCGTGCAATTGCGTTCGCAACAGGAGTAGCTTTAACAAGACCTGATTTTAAGGTCGTCGTTATGGGTGGAGATGGCGACATAACGGCTATTGGCGGTAACCACTTTATACACGCGTGCAGAAGAAATATAAATCTTACCATAATAATATACAACAACATGATTTATGGTATGACAGGTGGACAACACTCTCCAACAACGCCTGGCGGTAAAGTAGCAGGCACAATGCCATTTGGAAACGTTGAAGATCAATTCGACGTTGTTAATCTGGCACTTTCTGCTGGCGCAACTTACGTTGCAA
>WUQU01000611.1 GCA_009889605.1 Candidatus Bathyarchaeota archaeon
AAACGCTGACAACGTTGCCAGGTTGCAAAACTTGGTCGTTAAGTTCTGCATTGTACCAATCTATTGCCCTTACGCTTCCTGTTCTGTCTTCAAGGGTCAGTAGTAGAAACTTTTTCCCGTCCTTTGTCTCTTGGAGTCGTTTACTTTTTACTTTGAACACTCCATCGATTTCCCTATCAACAAAATTCCTCAACTCTTCCGCGTAAGGCGGTCTCAACTTTTCCAGTGCTTCTCTCAGATTACTCACAGTTCCATCCCCTCGTATTTTCTCGGAACTCTTTCAGATATCCGGCATGTTACCTCGTAATTTATAGTACCAACAAGTTGTGCGATCTCTTCGGCTGTTATGATTTTATCTCCTTGTCTTCCTATCAAAACAACCTCGTCACCAATATTGACCTCTGGCAAATGTGATACGTCAACCATGAATTGATCCATGCACACTCGCCCAACTATGGGGCATCTCTCGCCGTGTATCAGTACGTATCCTTTGTTCGAAAGGCTTCTCCAATAACCGTCCGCATATCCAACAGGAATTGTGGCTATTTTCATTTCACTGAAAGCGGTGAATGTTCTGCCATAACTCACAGTGTCGCCTGGCTGGATGTTTTTGACATGCGAAACAACCGATTTCCAGGCCAAAACAGGTTTTAGTGAGTCGCTCCGAACTGTATCGCTAGGTTGAAGCCCATAGCTTGCTATACCGACTCTTACGTAATCAAAGCAATTAACAACCTTAGACAGTGCGGCGCCACTGTTGCATACGTGTTTAATTCTTACATCTAAGTCCAATTTTCTGAATTCCTCAGCTTGCTTTTCAGTAAATTCCACATCGCCTTCTTCCGAACTATCGGCAACCGCAAAATGCGTGTAAGCACCGTCAATTACAAAATTCGCCTTCCTTGCGGCTAACAGAAATTCTTTCGCTTCAGATGGGAAAACTCCTAATCTTCTCATACCTGTGTCGATTTTTATATGGCATTTCGGCCTAAAAGCATATTTTGTATATCTCCATAATTGTTCCCAAGAGTAAAGGGTAATCGTTAAATTGTACTGCTCGGCCACATGGAGCATATCTGGTGCAACGTAGTTAAAGACGAGTATTTCGGATTTTATGCCGTGCTTTCTTAGTTCTACGCCCTCTTCCAAAAACGCAACAGCAAGAAAGTCTATTCCGAAGCGCTCCGCTGCTTTCGAAAGCGCAACGGCTCCGTGCCCGTATGCATTCGCTTTCACCACAGGCATAACCTTAGCAGGAGCACAGTGCTCTTGAAAAAATTTCAGATTGCTCAAATAGTTCCTTACATTTATCACCGCGTATGTTCTTCTACTCTCCACTTGCCCTGCCCCCTTGGTAATCGTTCAATTATTATTCTTTTCTTTCAACAACTAACATGTTTGTCATCCGGCCAATTTTATTAACACCATCCACGGGAGGTATTCTGTAAATCCTCCATCTCGTTCTTATGACAGTTTCTAAAATTCCACTCTTCACACCAATTATATCACTCAAGTCTATTGAAAAGTACATCGATTTCAATTTGCTACCTTTTATTTCTATTTTAAAAATCAGGCTTTCGGCAAACATTATGACTAAAATAAAATAAGCTAAGATAATCACGAAAGTTACGAAATCAGATAACGGAAGAGAAAAAAGATAGAGCACGAACGGTGTGCTCGATGATAGAACTAATAGATTCAATATCTTGTACCATTTTTTAACTTTTAGCACCATATAATCACTTCACATAAGCTTTCAGTCTTTTACAGCTTTAAAA
>WUQU01000612.1 GCA_009889605.1 Candidatus Bathyarchaeota archaeon
CATTTCCCAAGTGCCCCTCGGTTTTGAGTATATTTTTTAACACTTTATATGTGCGTACAGACACTAAAAGATATATCATACGAAGGCGAAGAGAGTTTCGTGTCAAATTAGCCACCATATTCGTACGGCACTGTATGGGTTAAAAAGAAAACCTTGAAGGTTTTATCCCTCAAGGCTGATCCTGTATTACATTGTCATTTATCTACAAAACATCTCAAGTCTATCTGATTGGAGGAACTGTAACGAAGACTCGTTCACGCCACCAAACTTAGCAAAGTTCTCACGTGCTTGAGCAAGTGTCATGTGATTAGGCAAACTATAGTAGTTTGGATCTGTGTTTCCATCATCTTCCCAAAAGCATACTGGGCAAATTTCGTATTCACCCTTTGTTGAAAGTGTCTTAAATCCACAACATGGACAACTAAAAAGTTTCTCTTGTATTCCCTCAACCTCCTGTTTAGAGTGTAGGATTACTGAAACTCTCTTCGATAAATACTCGTTTCTGACCCCAAGATACTTTTTTCTTAAAGCCACAAATAACAATGCGTTGTAAGTTTCATCCATTGCATCTCTCTGAGGTTCATCAAATTGGAGTATCTCTGATTGTAATGTTTCCGACAACTTATCAAATTCGGGGTGGCCTTGGTCTATCCCCCACCAGTCAATTAGGATTTCTTCCCGTTCTTCCTTAGACAAATCTTCAATCGTTGATTTTAAGATAAGAGTTATTGCTTCATCTCGATTCATTTTTTCACCTCACTTATTAACCGTCACCGAGTGATCTTGCGAGATCAACTGCGGCTTGGAATGGGTCAGCAGACCGCCCGTCATCTTTGTAAAATGTCCTTATTTGTCGATCTTTAGTGTGACCTACAAGTACACGGCCTGTTGAAGGGTCATACTTAACAATAAAATTACCTACAACCTGTTCTTTGAATGAGGAATTAGTTTCAGCGGCAAAACCCTTCGCAAGTTTTAGATACTCGTTTTGGGTAATATCACCGAATTCGTGTCCATGCTTTTCCCAATGGGGCTTTAATTTACCGTTACTAAATCCTTTCCAGTTTATCTCCGCACATGAGATATTATGAACCCATATTCCCAAACTGCTTACATAGTACGTATGGAAATCAGCAACTGTAAAATTGTATACCTTAACCAACTCATCATGTACTACTTTGTTGATCTTGTCGATTTTCAAGATATTCCCGTTACTTTGCTGCAGCTTATTCCCTACCTGTAAATCTGCCGCGAGCACCCAACCTTTTCCTTCGACACAAAACGGATGGTTTTCGGTTGTTTCGATAATTTGATCTCCTACATCAAGCTC
>WUQU01000613.1 GCA_009889605.1 Candidatus Bathyarchaeota archaeon
ATAAAGGAAGCAGGTGGAATTGCTATTTTAGCTCATCCGTATGAAATTTTGAAAGGAGAATCAATTATAAGATTAACTGAAAATATGGGAATTTTGCAAGATGAGAGTGCATTTTTAGAAAATTATATTAAGAAACTTGTTAATTATGGTCTTGACGGAATCGAAGCTTTTTATTCTACACATACACATTATCACGTAAATAAACTTCTTGAAATTGCAAAAAAATACGATTTAATGATAACTGCAGGTAGTGATTTTCACGGAGATAACAGACCTAACGTGAAGCTTGGAATGAATGTACCGTTCAAGACTGTTGGAAAATTTTTATCTAAGCTCTTTTGATTTTCCGAAATCCATAATAAGGGGTAAGATAAACATGCACAGAGAAAAGGATGTTAAAGAATACAGACTTGAAAGAGCTGAAAAGCTAACAATTCATGACAACATAATTAATGAATTAGATGCCGAGCAAAGAGAAGCAGTAATAAATTCTTCTGGAAAGGTGATAGTAATAGCTGGTCCGGGCAGTGGCAAAACCAAGGTAATAACTTACAAGATAGCCCATTTGCTTTTGAACGGGATTAAACCTTCTGAGATACTTCTTGTTACATTCACGCGGGCGGCTGCTAAGGAAATGATAGAACGCGCTCAAAAGGTTGCTGGGAAAAATCTTGATGGCATGATGGCTGGTACATTTCACCACGTTTGCAACGCCTTGTTGAGAAAGTATGGGTGGGTTATGGGGATAAAACCAAATTTCACCATACTTGATGAAGAAGATGCCACGGATTTGATGAAATTAGCAAGAAGCCGTTTTGTCACGTCGAAGCAAATGGGTAAAGCCTTACCAACACACAACGAACTGCACTCATTGTACTCTTATATGGTGAACACTATGCAGACTCCGTATGAGGTCCTCCTCAAAAAGGCAAGAAGATGGATTAATGTTGTCGATATAATCGAAAAGATATTTCAGGAATATATCTTGGAGAAGGAGAAACAGAACGTGCTTGACTACGACGACCTACTCTTGAAAATGTTACGATTACTTGAGGAACACCCAGACATACGAGAGCGGATTTCCTCACAATTCAGATGGGTTTTAGTTGATGAATTTCAAGATACTAACATACTTCAGTTAAGGATCGTTGAATTACTCAGTCAGGTTCACGGAAACCTTTTTGTGGTGGCAGACGATGCCCAGAGTATTTATTCTTTTAGAGGAGCAAGGTTTGAAAACGTTAGTGAGTTAATGAAAGACGCGAGGATTTTCAAGATACAGACGAATTATAGAAGTGCGGATAAGATTGTTGATTTGGTTAACGCGATGATTCCGCGCTCAGCTGTTCCGAAACGTTTGCGCGCAGTCAGAAGTAGTGTTCAAAAACCTATTGTTGTGAATACCTATGACCACTTTGACGAGGCACATTTTGTTACGCAAAGAATCATTGAGCATGTCGAAAATGGTGCAAGTTACAGTGACATAGCAGTTATAT
>WUQU01000614.1 GCA_009889605.1 Candidatus Bathyarchaeota archaeon
AATTTCATTCCAAGCTGTGTTCCAACAGCTATAAAAATCGCTTTATAACCCTCATTCCTCAAACTGTCAAGCGTAATGTCTTTCCCAAACTCTACGCCTGTCTTGATTTCAACACCCACATCTTTGATGTAGGCTATTTCGTTTGCTACAACAAACTTTTCCAGTCTAAAGTCTGGTATGCAGTAGCGCATCATGCCGCCTGGCTCAGCCATACGCTCAAAAACAGTAACTGGATAGCCAAGTTTGGCAAGCTCGTAGGCTGCCGCTAACCCCGCAGGTCCAGCGCCGATTACAGCAACTTTTTCGCTGTACTTCTTTGGAACTGGTTCAGCTTTTACTCTTCCATGCTCCCGTTCTATGTCTGCGACAAGTCTTTTTAAGGCGCGGATAGCTACTGCCTGATCCACGTTAACTCTTGCACATGCATCTTCACATGGGCTGAAGCAGACTCTGCCACAAATAGCTGGAAAGGGCATATCTTTTCTTATGATTTCCACGGCTTCTTTGAATTTACCTTTTTGAATAAGAGATACGTATGCTTGAACGTTAACAAGGGCTGGGCACGCTGCACGGCAAGGCGGCAATTTTCTAACTTTTTGCGAAACTTTTCCCATTTACAAGTCAACCTTTCCAGAATCTATTGTAGTGTGCCGTCTTATATATTAAGTAACCTAAATTAGATTTAAAGTAAATATGACTTAAGCCAAATATATAAAAAAGAATAAGGTATATACAAAAAAAGAAGAGGTTAATGTATTAAGACTATTCCCGAAGTCTACCCTCAAGCTTGTTTACCCACTTGTTGTATTCCCTTGAACTTAGCAGTGTTTTCAGTTCCTCTTCGAGAATCAGCGAGTTTTTTGGCTTAATCTCAATTATCCAGCCTTTTTCGTATGGATCCTCATTTATTAGATGGGGGTTTTCTTTCAGTTTTTCGTTAACCTTTACGATTTTACCGCTTACAGGCGCATATAAATCGAACATGAACATCCATGTTTCAGCTACACCGAAAGGCTCCATTTTGTTAACTTCTTTTCCAACAGGTTCGGTGATTATTTGGGCTATGCCCTTTAGATGCCTTTGGGCGTAGTCTGAAACACCTACGCGTATATTCCCCTCAGGGGTTATTTGAGCCCATGTGTGTTTAGGCGTGTAAAGCATTTGTTCAGGTATGGCCAATAGTTCTTCGCGTTTGGCGGCTGGAATTCCTTCTACGCGCATTAGTTCTTCGAGGCGCAGTCTTATGGCTTCTGAAACA
>WUQU01000615.1 GCA_009889605.1 Candidatus Bathyarchaeota archaeon
AAAAACGGTAAAGAAGAAGAGCCTGGAACCTTAAAGATTGAGTTCATTCCCTCAAGCCCCTTCTGTCCCATAGCCTTCAAACTCGCAGCAGACATCAAAAAAGAAGCTTTGAAAGTTGCCGGCGTAAAGAAAGCCTTAGTTTACTGCCGCGGACACATGATGGAACAGCAAATAAATGAAATAACAAATAAATAGCAGCCAAAGCGCCGAGCTCATGGAAATTTAAAAGCTTCTTTGCGGTGGTTATAAGTATATGTGCGTTAAAGGCGGTGACGTTCTGTGAAGCTAGGCGGATAACCAAAAGCCTTTGGTAGCCCATTTTCGCCTTTAAGTGAAGTTTCACCTATGAAACCGCTTAGGTTTTCTAAATAGATAAACACCGTTTATAGGTTGCGGCTGCATTTCAAACCATGCCGCCAAAAGCTGTTTAGCCTCTTCAACTGTGTTTGCGGTGGCAACGTCAAACTCGTCATCTTTAAACTGGATTAGCTGAGTGTATTTCATAGTGTTTTCAATCTTTTTATGTCCAAGCAACTTTTTAACCAAAAGAATGTTTCGCGTTTAAAAGTAAACCATTGTTGCGTCCTAAAGCCTAAACGAGGTTAAACTAAATCCAGAACCACAATATTATTCGACCTCAACCTCTATTCCCTTGGTGAAGAAACCTTTTGTGATCTTAGCTATGAGCCACCTGAGTTTTCTCACGTTAACTATTGGAATGCTTATAAACGCTTCAACTTTATCTCCTTTCTCGCTGATGGATAGAAGATCAGGCTCGCCGAAGAGTTCAGGCTTTATCTCTGTTAAAACCTCGTTAATTGCGTGTTCAATTTCCTCAAGCTCTTTTCTGTGAAAGATTAGTTTTAGTTCAATGTTTCTTACAATTGATTGGGACTTCGCTCTATGCTTCCTGGCAAATTCAACCTTCTATCCCGGCTGCCGCCATCCACAATTATTACTTCAAGTACACGCTTTACTTTAAAGGCTGTTTTCACCGCCCTTTTAACATAATACTCCCTATTCTTCGCTGGAAAAATTACTGAAATCTTCATAATTATTAAATTAGGTTAAATTAGGAAAAGCAGTATATAAGAAATCGCATAAGGGCAACAGCTAATCAAGTGTGCTGTTCCAAAAGTAAATTTTAGCGTATTTTCCTTCAAAATTGAATTTAGGATCGTCGTATATTATGTCCAGTTTTAATCCGTATTTCTCGATAAGCTTGTTCATGTTGCTCCATATTTTAGGGGCTTTACTGTCTGGAGGCCACAACCCCCATATTTTGTCTTCGGGGTTTCTCATGCCCCAACCATAATCTTTGGGAAGTACAAATGCCGCTTCGGCTTTTACTTTCCAAAACAATTTTCTCGGAGAGTGGATCAAGTTCCAGAATTTTTTCATTGCGTCAAAGTGTTCTTCGGTGAGTATGCCGTACTCGTTTATTTTTGGGTAGTTGAAGATTATTAGGTATTTTGCGCCTGCCTTGTAGGCGGTAATCATGTCTTCAAGTAAGCGTGTCCCATTTTCCAGGTAAGGCGGGTTTTCATAGGTCCACGTGATTATTACTCCCCAATCTTTGCCTTGCATGTTTGCTGCGCCTCTGCCTAGGGCTATGTGTTGGGCTCTGCTGTGGTTCCAGCCGAACTCAACAAACACGCAGTCGTACCCAGCCAAATAGTCAAACCAGTAAAGGGCATAATCAGAGGTAAACATGGGGATTCCCCGTCTCTTTAAGTCTTTTGTGCTGTTAATTGAAGATATAGAGTTTACAAAAAGGGATGCGGCCTCTTCGTAGGTTGAAGCGTTTTTGAAAAAATCCACCATATGCTCGTTCCACCCGCCTGTGTCAATTTGTTTTCCGCCGGGCTCATCAAAAAGGTAGGCGCCTAGGAATTTGTCGCCCCACCGCGCTTTTGCAGCGTCCAGCCATGTTTGATGCCATGGGTATATTATGCGGGAGATGAAGCTGAAGAAAACGATGAATCTTAGGTTTGATTGAGCGGCGTAATCGCACACTTCGTTTAAAGCGGTTTCGTTTGTGCTTATTTCCCAAGAGTTTATGAGAAAAAGGTTTGTGTAGCCTTTTACTTTGTCTATGAGGAGTTTTGCCTCTCTTGTCGTGTTGAGGCCGAAGGAAACCCCGAAGAAGAAGTCTTCATCATAAGGGCTGTCATCTGCAACGTAGCGGATGTAAACTAAGGGTAAGCCTATGGCAGAGATGCCTAGCAAAGCAATGAGCAAAACTAAATAGGCCTTCTTCATACAGATTCATAAACATGCTGTTTTTGAAGTAAATATATTTTTTGAAGCACAAAAGACCCTTTAGCCATCCTCATCGGAGACATTAAGAAGTTACATTTTTATTTACAACGGCCAAATATCGGGATTGAGGGTAATGAAATGCTTTCGGAAATTCCTATAAAAATGGAGAAAGTTGCCAAAAAACCTTGGACATGGAGATTTTGAGGGAACGGCTCTTTTGGCTTATGAACCTCCTAAAGGAGATAGATGGATGACGCATCCTCTTTCTGGAGATGATGTCAAGGCAGGTAAAATTAAAAATGAGTCCTTTTTGAAGAGAAAACTGCGTGGAAACAAGTATCAAGAGGTCTTCTTGGCTATGGGAAAGAGATACGCTGAAGCCCTGCTTGATTTATCCAAGTTCAACGTGAATGTGATTTTTCCTACATGTGGAGGGTCAGGACCAAAGGAGAAGGCTTTGAAAGAGTGGCTCAGAAAATACTAAATTTACGAAAGTCAAGTGTTGGTTTAGGGATTACCTCGGAAGGGGAAAGCTGATGAACCAATCAGACCACCAGAAGCCTATAAGCCAATGGAACCGTTGACTCTGTGGAAACGTCCAGCCTAGAAACTTGCAGTTTCAGCTCATGAAAGTATATTGCTTGACCCTTGAAAAGTGGGATTTGTTCGCCGCCGTTTATGCGAACCCTAATTGTTCCTTTATCGCTGACAATGTAGCCGTATTCGCCATCACGACCCAACTCAACTGTAACTTTGATCTCCTTAGGCTTGCCTTTCACAACCGTTTCTTCTGCACTCAAATAGTTCCTGTGTTTTGAAAGAATCACTGGTAACGGTGTGGGCTTAATTTTTACGTCAAGCAGTTCCGAAGGAACAGTTACGGCTCTTACAACAGGAATTCTTTCAGCAGCCACAACAATCGGCGGCTGCGTCTCTTCCAAAACCGCCTCAATACTTTTCAGCACAGCCAGAATTTCTTTGTCTACCGCTTCTCTTCTCCTCTCAGTCTCAGCAACATAAGCCAGAAGAGGATCGAGTCTCGTGATTAAAGCGCCCAGTTGGTTCAAAAGCGTTGGTTTTGGAACAGAAGGGGCTCTCTCTTCCTCAGCCATTTAGTAGTGCTCCGAGAATTGTTAGGGAGTGAATCCTCCGAAGGTGAAGATTGTGGTTGTCGCGTTTGAGTTCACTTCTACGCTACGGTCGAAAGGAAGCCATAGGTTTGTTAATGGTCTCACTTCATTGGCTGCTAACGTTCCTCTTCCATAATTTTGGCGTCGCCGTCGTAGATTTCAAACCATACTGAGCCAGATGAATCGTTACTCACAATAATTGTTAAGGCTATGAAGGCTCCATTGTGCAAGCTTTCTTTGTTCCAGCGGTTTCCACAGAACCTGTGATTGGCTTACGGTTTCTCAATTGTTTGTGAGGGTCAACCCAGATTCTCTTCGCAACCTTAAGCCCTTCTTTTTCACTCATTTTTGTTACGCCTCCGCTTCCAAAACCCTTACACCAGCCCTTCTCGCCGACTCAACTTCATCGGCTTTAATTATCTCCACATCTTTGTACATCCAACCATAAAACCAAACATCCTGCGTAATCGCCACATTCGCAAGCTCATTGTCAGAAACCAAAGTTGGAAAGGTTGCCTTCTTAACGTGAACTTCTACCGTGTAAGGGCATTGCCACTCTCGTATTTTTACGTCCATTCCGTGAGGAGTATGCCTAGGCACACCTCTAGGGTACTGAAGCTGATGCCTAGTTGGACCACTCCAGTCCAGTTCCTCAATGTAATAGATCTCCGCATCTTCTGGCGTCAGATTCTTCACATCTGTGAGCTTATCAGTTTCGCCCGCAGCTAGGCTGACTGGTTCGACATAAATCAGCCGTTCAACACGTCCAATGCGATACGCGATTTTGTCGAGGATAAGAATTTCACCCTTCTCAAGTTTTGGCATTCCAGTACCTCTGTCACCTTTATGGATACATAGGTGGTAACTTTATAAAACAGTTATATCACAAATGTAAACGAAGTGTAAGAGAATGCCCACAGTTCTCATCAACATCCGCCTAGACAGCAAGGTAGTCGAAGCCTTGAAAACAATAGCATCCGGAAAGAGGGAAAAATATCTCAGCAACATAATAAGGGAAGCCATTACCGAGTACATTAGAACTTATACAGGTGAACCGACCCCTCAAAGGATTACACACAAGAATAAGTGAAATCGAAATCAGGCTGAGAAAAATTGAAGCTAGACTAGGAACAGGTTGAGGCGATGATATAAGGCGTTTGCAAAAAGGGAATCCAAAAGTTAAAAACTTACACCAACAACATTCCTAGAAAAGCGAAAGCAAAAGTACCAGAAGAGGTGTGTAGGGGATGTTTTCTGTAGATTTCGCTTTTATGGAAACAGCAGTAGCTGCCATTTTTGTTGTTTTGCTTGGTTACAAGTATATTCAACATAGAAATCATCATCTTATCTTATGTGGTTGTTTTTCCTAATCTTCTGGTCTGCCTATGAACTTGGAATATTTCTCCATTCAATCTATGGTTCAAATCCAATTACTGAAAAGATTGTTCCTCTTTTACATATGCCTGCAAGGGCTTTATCTGGCGTTGGCATGCTTTTTCTGCTTAAAGGGTTTGAACTCTTTCCAAAAGTCACAATTCAAAAAATTGGCCGAAATATTTTCTCGTCTATCTATTGATCGTCTATGGCATCCTAGTGGAAACCGTTTTAATGGCTGGTGTGCAACAAACTGCCATTCCATCTTCCTGGGTTCTTCTCATTATTCCTGGTGCTTTTTATCACCATCTCAGGCTCAATCTCCAGCTTTTTTCTTGGCAAAAAGAGAAACATATTGATAGCCATTGGACTACTCCTTGGGATTACCGGTGAACAAACTGGCTTGATACTTTGGCATTCCAGCGCAAACTAGCTAGATACTATCGGTGAGACCCTCATGGGTGTCGGGCTTCTCATTGCTATACAGCCTCCCCTTGAAGAGAGGATGGAAAATGAGTAGGCTTGTTCAGTTAAGGAAAATTGAAGATAGCTTAGTCAACCTTCCTTAAGGCATTCTCAGTTTTTCGTTAGGAGATTTCGAATGTGATAACCATGAGATTATAGGTGGATGTGCCTGGGACAAGAACTTCAAGATAAACGTAAACATACGATGTTCCTTTATCTGTTGCCGAAACTGTCATAGCAATGTAGATAGTGGTCAAAGAAGGCAGACTGTACCATAAACCAACGTCCTGTGTACAATTACCGTTCTCAATGTAGATTTGGCGAGAGGCGCCGTCTGACGAGTTATGGAAGTAAATTGTGCAGTTACTGAGGCGTGTTATGTTGGAAGTCGAGAAGGTTTTCAACCTAATATTCCATGCGTTAGAAACTGTATTTTCAATTTTCAGGACGTAGTTGTAGTTGGAGGAAGGAGTATAAACGAGTTTAACTTGGTTCACTTTCTGTTGATATTGTTTAGAGGTTGCAAGAACACCTGTAACCCTAATTTTTGCGTTTCCGCTTGACGTGTAAAAATGTGGGTTTGTGTTTATGCTGAGGAGTTTTGTTTCGTTCAATCCGCTGGATGTATAGGTTAGGTAACCTTCGCCGCTTGTCACGTAGGCAGATGAGGAGTAGTTCCAAATTTGGATGGTAACAGAGACATTTGCAACGTCGTATTCGCTTACAATGGTGAAGTTAAGTTGCTTCGGCGTACTCGTAGCTATTGATGAAAATAGGAATTCTGTTGAGACAGTGTGTTCATTGGAATAGGTAGGTCTAAACTCAATCCAGTCCACTTTGAAATCAAATGGGGTAGTTGTAGCTTTTACACATTTGACTTTGATTTTCCAATTACCACTTGCATCTCTAAAATATGTCGGATTAGTTGTGATTGTTTGAGATTTTGTTATATCTGTTGTTCCAATGGTTTCAGTCATGTAGCCGTCTCCACTCGTCGGGTATTCTCCATTCCAATAATTGTATAGTTGGAACGTCACAGTCGCGCCTTCCGCTGTTAAACAGCTGTCTATTGTCCAAGTAAGGTGTGTCCACTCTTCCATATTTGATGCTCCTGCAAACTCTACTTCACTTGTAAACTCTGAAGGAGGACCAAAATTCTCATATTCAATTTCAAAACATTCATA
>WUQU01000616.1 GCA_009889605.1 Candidatus Bathyarchaeota archaeon
ACTTCTCGGCCAAATTGAAGAAAACCATATACCTCAATCATACTGCCCTTCTTGAATTCAGCTACATCAGCTACAGAGAAAGCTCGTGGACCGTAACCCGTAATTATTACAACTCTGACGTTTCCATCACTTTCAGCGTCGCTTAACGCGTTTTTTATTTCTTGTAACGTTTCTTTATTTAACGCATTCAAAACTTGAGGCCTATTTATTGTAATTATAGCATATTCTTCCTTCTTCTCGTAAATTATGTTCTTGAAAGTCGATTCCATATTTTCACCTCAGTACGTATAGAATCCTCTTCCTGTTTTTCTTCCGTACAGTCCAGCTCTAACCATCTGCTTTAGAATTATAGGGGGGTTGTATTTGGGGTCACCAGTCTCCTCGTATATTGACTTTGAATGTCTAACACTACATCTAAGCCCACTAGGTCAGCCAGTTCTATTGGGCCCATGGGCCAGTTATATCCCAGTTTCATGGCATTATCTATTTCTCGCAGTGAAGCTATATTTTCCTCAAAGAGACGTATTGCTTCGAGCATTCCTGCAAATCCTATTCTGTTCGCTACGAAACCTGGAATATCCCTATTTACCACTATTGGGGTTTTGCCAAGCTTTTCAGCAAGCTCTTTTATGACTTCAATCGTTTCATTTGACGTGAGTACTCCACGGATTATTTCTACTAATTTCATCACTTGTGGCGGATTGAAAAAAATGCATGCCTGCAACTTTTCAGGTCTACTTGTAGCTGATGATCAAATCTTCCTTTTCACCAAAATATGTTACTCTTCTGGCTTTATTAAAGCGTTTTCCATTAGTGTTTAGGCTAACCGGTCCGTTCGATGAAGAAAAGAGGAAGTGTAGGGCTGCCGTTGTTGATGAGGAAGCCAGTATTTGTAGTTGTTGTTTGTATAGGCCGTTCACTGAGCGTTTTTGATATGCTCTCGAATCCTATGAAAGTGGTGACGCTGAAGACGATTATGTCTGCAAAGCTGCAAGAACAGTTGAACAGGCAATGGAGTTAATAGAGACGGGATTTGACTATGTGTGTGCGAAACGGAAGGCTCCAAGCTTTTCCGCAAACGTAAATAGCCGCGCGGGCGTCGCGGTTTTATCCCAAATAATGGTGCTCCGGCCGGGATTTGAACCCGGGTCCGCGGCTCGAGAGGCCGCTATACTTGGCCGGACTATACTACCGGAGCCTTACGCCTATGATCGTTTGTTGCAGCAAGTTTAAAGGCTTTTACGCAGAATACCTTTTAAAACAATTTTGAATTTGGAAACGATTAGAAAAAATGGGTGAGGGGTTTAGTATTCTTCGCTTTCGGTTTCGGTTTCGCTTGGGGTTTTCGTTTTTTCTTCTTTGGGTTTTGTTGCGGCTATTACGTCGTCTATGCGGAGTATCATTGATGCGGATTCTGTGGCTGACTTTATGGCTTGTTCTTTTACGATTACAGGTTCGACTACGCCGTTGCTGTACATGTCTTCGACTTTTCCAGCAAACACGTTTACACCCATAGTGTAGCCGTTAGGTTTTTCATGGGCTGCTCTAAGTTCGACTATTATGTCGATGGGGTCTAAGCCTGCGTTTTGGGCAAGCGTCTTTGGAATTATCTCTACAGCGTCGGCGAAAGCTTCTATGGCGAGTTGTTCGCGGCCGCCCACTTTTGTAGCATAGTCGCGGAGTTCTTTGGCTACTTCGACTTCTACTGCGCCGCCGCCTGCCACGATTTTACTGTTTTCTAACACGTCTGAGACTACCGATAGTGCGTCTGTTATGGCCCTTTCTGCTTCGTCAACCATTCTTTCCAGCCCAGCGCGTATGAGGATGGCGACTGAGCGGGGGTTAACGCATTGTTCAACGAAGATCATTTTGTCTTCTCCGATTTTGCGTTCTTCAACCAAGCCTGCCTTGCCTAGGTCTTGTGGTGTTAGGTCGTCTAGGTCTGTGACTATTCGGCCTCCTGTTGCTCTTGCGAGTTTCTCCATGTCTGACTGTTTTATTCTTCGGGCTGCCAATATTCCTTCTTTTGCCAAGAAGTGTTGAGCCATGTCGTCTATGCCTTTTTGGCAGAAGACAACGTTTGCGCCTGCAGCTTTTATTTTTTCAACCATTTCTTTTAGCATTTGGGTTTCCTGGTCTAGGAAGGCTTTCATTTGGGTTGGGTCGCGGATTCTTATTTCGGCGCTGAATTCGGTTTTCTCTATTTCGAGGGGGCAGTCTAGTAACGCGATTTTTGCGTTTTCAACTTTTTTGGGCATGCCGCTGTGGACGACTTCTTTGTCGATTATCACGCCTTTTACCAGTTGGGATTCAAGAAGTCCTTTTCCAGTTTTCTTTATGATTTGGATGTTGTCTATGTCTGCAACTCTTCTTTCGCCTCTCTGTTCGACGATTTGTTTGACCGCGTCTATGGCTATTTCGGCTAAGTGTTCCCTTGCGGTTCCCACGGCTTTGCTTGACATAGAGGTTAAAGCTACTTTGCGGAGGGTTTCTCGGTCTTCGATGTCCACGGGCTTGGCAATTTTGTTTATGACTTCCACAGCGTTTTGGGCGGCCTTGCGGTAGCCGCTTACAATTATTGTTGGGTGGATGTTCTGGTCTAAAAGTTCTTCTGCCTTTTTTAGTAGTTCTCCGGTTAAAACCACTGCGGTGGTTGTTCCGTCGCCTACCATGTCATCTTGGGTTTTCGCCACTTCAACCATCATTTTCGCTGCTGGATGTTCCACCTCTATCTCGTCTAGGATTGCGGCGCCGTCGTTGGTTATGGTTATGTCCCCTAGGCTGTCGATGAGCATTTTATCCATGCCGCGGGGTCCAAGGGTTGTCTTTAAAACTTCACCGATTATTCTTGCAGCGGCTATGTTGTTTCGTTGAGCTTCCCTTCCACGGCTTCGGGTTGTTCCTTCTTTCAATATTAAGACGGGTTGACCCGAAGCTGTTGTTGTTAAGTAAGCCATATTATTTCCTCCATTAGGTTAGAATATTGCCAATTTGGATAACCAAAAATGCGGCAACATATAAACTTTTTCTAAACAACCGGGATAAATGATGTTAAGGCATCAATGTGAACTCTTTAATTGGCGTGTTCGCTTGTTTTATGCCTTTTCCAACATTGAATGGTTAAATTTAAAGTGTAGGGAAAACAATTATGAAAGAGTGCGGGTTAGTGGCTGAAATGCAAGAAGGTTTTGAAGAATATTTGAAGAATTTAAACCTCAACATACTTTTCGGTAAGTTGGGCGCGTTTGATCCAGAGGTTCTTGCAAGGGAAGTGGAACATTTCAGTGTAAAGGAAGCCATGCGGAGAGATGAAATTCTCGTTAACTATTTTGGATGGAAAAACCTAAACCGAATAGTAGATGGGATAGTTGAGTTTCTGTTTGCTTCGCCTAGTCTGCCAACAGACGCCAAACTTTTGGATGTAGGAGCGGGTTCAGGATTTTCACTGTTAAGGTTGCTGAAAAAATGCGGGAGAAGCTTCCAAGGGCTTCATTTTACGCCATGGATTCTACTCCGGCGATGCTACTTTCTTTGGCGAAGAAAAATGCGGGAGTGCAGCCGTTTATTGGCTTAGCTGAAAACATTAAAGGCAGCGTCGAAGAGGCTGGAAAATATTTTGATATTCCCAACAAGTTTGATGCAATCTTTTCCACTTTAATGCTTCATCACAGCATTAAGCCGGAGAAAGTTTTCAAAAGTATAGGAGAAGTGCTTAGTGAAAGTGGAAAGGCGGTAATAGTTGACTTGTGCAGGCATGGTTTTGAAGAGTTTAAGACAGAAATGGGAGACGTTCATCTTGGCTTTAGGCTTGAAGAAATCGAAGAAATGGCGGGAAAAGCGTTTGCAGGGGTGCGTGTTGAAAAAATGTGCGGAATATGTTGCGAGTGTTCTGGGCGGGCGGCGGAAATTTTCTTTGCATACATGCACGGCGTTTTAAGCTAGGCTAAGTGTTCTAGAAGAATTTTAAAACCGATGAGGATCAGAACGATGCCGCCGAGGATTTCTATCCTGCCCGGTGAAATTTTCTTATTTTTCCGCCTGAGGTGGCGCCTAAAAACAACAAGGTGAAAGTTACTGTGCCTATGACTATTATGGGCGTGGTTATGGAGACGTTTAGAAGGGCGAAGCTTAAGCCTATCGCCAAGGCGTCTATGCTTGTGGCAGCTGAAAGAATTAAAAGCGTGCAGAGGCTTAGGTTTTCCTCGGCTCCATGGGTTTCGGGTTTCGTGGATTCATAGATCATTTTGAACCCTACAAAAAGCAGAAGGCCAAAAGCAAGCCAGTGGTCAACCCCGGATATGAAATCTAAAAGTTTTATGCCGGCAATCCAGCCTAACAAGGGCATGAAGGCTTGGAACGCTCCGAAGGAGAAAGCCATTTTGAACGCTTTGTTTCTGCCGTTTTTCTTGACAGCGGTTCATGAGGCAACGGAAACACTGAAGGCATCCATGGCGAGTCCGAAGGCGACGGCCAAAAGCGTTAGGGAATCCAACGTGCACCACTCTTTAGGGAAAAGTGTTTTCGCATTAAAAGGCCTTTACATTTTTTTGTGTATGTAACTGTTTAAATTTTAGCTTGCACTTTCTTTTGGTGGTGGGCTCAGCCTTGAAGGTTTCGGTGCGTTTCTTCACAACTTTGCGGGAGGTTACTGGAAAACGGGAAGAAGTCCTAGAGTTTTCTAAAAGCGAAGCGGTGACCGTGGAGAAAGTGCTTGAGAGGCTTGCTGAGCGTTATGGGAGGGGCTTCACTGAATACGTTTATGATGGCAAAACAGGCGAAGTTAAGGGTTTTCTCCAGTTTCTAGTAAACGGGCGAAGCGTCTCAACCATTAAAGGGTTAAAAACAGAACTCGCGGACGGAGATGTTTTGGCGATTTTACCCCCTGTAGGCGGAGGCTAACAACCTCCTTTTAGAAAGTCTTTTTGGCGTGAACACGCCTTTACTATTTTGAGTTTGTTATGGGGAAATGCCAATTATGCGGTGAAAAATCGCAGCTTATTTCAGCTAACATTGGCGTTTGTCTAAAATGCATAAGAGAAAAGCCCAGAGAAGCTCTTGCAATTACGCGGGAGACGCATGCAAAAAGTCGGATGGTTTATAGCTTGCCAGCTGAACCGCCTAAAGACGCAGATGGAAAACCTTGCGGAGTATGCGCCAACAACTGCGTTATCGGCGTGGGCAAAAGCGGTTTCTGCGGGCTTGTCTGGAACGTGGATGGGCGTTTGACGCGTTTCGGCGGCACAGCGGAACAAGGCGTTTTAGAATGGTATTATGATGGTTTGCCAACCAACTGTGTCAGCTGGTGGTTCTGCCCAGGCTGCACTGGAAGCGGCTACCCGAAATATGCCTATAAGCCCGAGGCAGAGCATGGCTATTATAATTTGGCGGTTTTTTACGGCGCGTGCAGCTACGACTGCCTCTTCTGCCAGAACTGGCATTACCGCAACCTCTCAGCAAGGCATAAGCCAGTGATTAGCGCGGAAAACCTAGCCCAAAAAGCCATAGACAAACGGGTTTCATGCATATGCTTTTTCGGCGGAGACCCGTCGCCACAGATGCCCCACTCGCTTGAGACAAGCCGCATAGCCCTAGAAAGGGCCAAAACGGAAAAACGCATTTTACGCGTTTGCTGGGAAACAAACGGCTACATGAACCCAAAGCTGGCGGAAAAAGCCGCGGAATACGCCCTAGAAAGCGGAGGCAACATAAAATTCGATTTGAAAGCGTGGAACGAATTGCTGAACATTGCCTTATGTGGAGTCTCGAATAAGCCAACCCTAGAAAACTTTCGCCAAATAGGAGAAAAATTCTATGGTGAACGCCCAGAACTGCCAGTTTTGACGGCGAGCACGCTGCTTGTGCCAGGCTATGTGGACGCTGAAGAGGTTGAAGGCATAGCCAAGTTCATAAGCCAAATAAACCCTGAAATCCCCTACACGCTTTTGGCTTTCTACCCATGCTACGTGATGAACGACTTGCCAACCACAAGCCGAAAACAAGCCCACGAATGCCAAAAAGCAGCGCAAAAACACCTAAAAAACACACGAATAGGAAACATACACCTACTCTCATAGCATCTTATTCGAACATTTTTGGAAAAACTTGTTGTTCAAAAGACGCTAACAAACAACAACCTTTGAAAAGTTCGCGCAGAAACAAACCTTTGCTCAAATAGAAGAATGTTTTTTATTCTATGGCTTTTTTGATGGCTGCTCTTGCCAAGATGCGTGTTGAATCCAGCACAGGTAGTGGAGAATTTTCGTTGTCAAGGATTAGAGGCAATTCGGTGCATCCTAAGACAACAGCGTCGCAGCCTTCCTTTTCAGCCAAACCCCTTATGACGCTGACCAGTTTTCCTCTGGATTTGGGCTTTATAACGCCGTAAACGAGTTCATCGAATATTAGTGTGTTGACCACTTCCCGTTGATCTGCTTCGGGCACAGCCCATTTTATTCCGTAAAGCTTAAGCTTTGACGGGTAAACCTCCGACTCCATTAGAAAACGAGTTCCAAGAATAGCCAATTTTCCAAAACCGCGCCGTTTTGCTTCTTTGGCAACTTCCTCAGCTATGTGCAGCCAAGGCAAAGGCGACCTCGCGGCGACCTTGTCGAAGGCTATGTGCACGGTGTTGTCGGGACAAATTACGAAGGCTGCACCGACATTTGAAAGCTTTTTAGCCGACGCCAACAGGAGTTCGGCAACGCCACCCCAGTCACCGCTTTATATACGCTTCATGTAACTGCTGAAGGAAAAGGCGTGCATGCTTACCTCTGGATGGGCGTATCGTTCCCCAAGCAATTTCTCGCCTTCAGTGCATATGGTCTGATAGCATAAGGCTGCCCCAGGAGAACTGACACCAACAATGCCTATATGCTTGAGCCCACTCACTCTTGAAAACCCTCCAATTTTGCATAAGCAACGCTAGACATAATTCTCTTTAAGGGGATGCTTGCCTTATTTTGGTTTGTGCTGGAAGGCTGCAGAAAAGTTACAAACTATCTTACCGTGTTAAAATGCCCAGAAAGGTGTTTTCTTCCGCATTAAGTCGACATACTCGTTTAGAGTTTCCTGTTCTTCAGGCGTTAGTTTATCCATGAAGTTTTTTAGTAAGGCTTTGGCATGCGCTTCCGGCACTTTCACATAGAGCACATCCTTCTCGAAAATGTGCCTTCCAACCATGGGCTTGTCTAGGCTTACGGCCACTTGCATTCCCTGTTTAGCCTCTGATATGGCTTGTCCCCTATCTTGGATTTGCTGGATTTCGCCTATTTCTTCGCCGTCCTCAGCCCTTACCAAGGCGAGTTTAGGCTTTATTTTTCCAGCGAGGACCTCTACGCCTACTATGGCGGGTTTGGCTCTTCTGAAAACATAGCCTTCCAATATGCGGATCTTCGCGGGTTTAACTAGAGAGGCAAATTCCTGGTCAATTTTGGCTTCCCGTTGAGCTTTAAGCCATGAAAGATAATTTTCTATCAAATGGTAAATTATTTCCGCTTTAAAAATTTGGACGCCTTTATTTTGCGCTTCTTCTTCAGCATCAGGCAGAACTTTAACGTTAAAGGCTAAGATAACCCCGTATAATGGCTCATGATCCTTAACGACAGCCGCCTCAGTAACGTCCCGCTTTGAAATGTCACCCACGTCCGCCAGCCGCACAGGCACATTGTTACGCTTCAAATGCTCAGCAATAGCCTCCAAAGACCCCAGCGTATCCGCTTTCAAAACAACCCCATTTGCGTCAGTTGCAATGCGGATACGTTCAATTTCTTCAGAAACAAGCGCAACATACTTGTCAGGTGACTCTCCGCTGGGAACAGCGTAAAGCGGCGCCCCAGCCAAAGCTCCTTCAAGCTCAGGAGCAACAATTTTAACTCCAGCCGCAGCAGAAACTGCATCAACAGAAGAAAACTTGTCCCGCGGATCCCTAATCTCGTCTAAGGGTTTAGGAACCAAAATAGCCCTCACACGCGTAACAATGGGTTTTTCCCTGCCGCCCACAACAATCAAATCGTCTTTCCGCAAGGTTCCATCATAAATTATTGTGTTAAGCGTCAACCCCAAACCCGGCTCCTCACGGATCTCCAAAACAGTGCCTTTCGCAGGACCAGCAGTGGTCTGCAAACGCTTCTTCAAATACTGCTGAGCAAGACCCACAAGAACGGCTAAAAGCTCAGTTATACCTTCGCCTGTTTTGGCACTTGTGGGCACAATAGCCACTGTCCGCGTGAAATCCTTTATACGGTCAAACCGGTCTGCCCTAAAACTTAAACGGGAAAAAACGCCAATAATCTCGTAAAGGCGATTATCCAAATCCTCCTGGACATATTTGTCTTGAAGCTGATAAGCCTTCAAAAAAGGCGTGTCCGGATAAGACTTCCACCCGGGAACACGGTCTATCTTGTTAGCGGCGACAAGGAAAGGCGTTTTACGCGCCTTCAAAATATCAATGCACTCGTAGGTTTGAGCCTCAAACCCCCTCAAAACGTCGATAACAAGGATTGCTATGTCGGCAACGCTGCCGCCACGCTTGCGGAGATTAGTGAACGCTTCATGCCCAGGAGTGTCAACAACAAGCAACCCTGGAATCTCAATTTCACCCTTCATGGCTGAAAGCAGCGGACCAACCATCTGTTTTAAGGTTTCAACGGGGAAAAAGCTGGCGCCAATATGCTGGGTAATGCCTCCAGCCTCGCGAGCTTGAACACTTGTTTTCCGAATTTTATCCAAAAGCAAAGTCTTACCAGTGTCCACATGGCCGAGCACACAAACGATTGGTTGACGAATAGACATAAAGGGGCATCTCCTAGCATGACAACAAGCCAAACTACCATCCAATTAATAAACAATATCCTTGCATAAATCCTATTTCATAAACCAGAACCAGCGCTAAAGCCTATATTGCGGATAAAAGAAAAAGGAACCCCTTATTCAGTTTTTGCGATCATCATGAATAAGCCAAGCACAACCAGTATTAGGCTTAAAACGCCGAAAAAGCCCGTGTAAGCGCCTAAAGCTTGGCTGCTTGTGAACGTGAAATATGTTGCTAAAGCTCCAACAATCAAGAGGAGTAAGCCGAAGAACTTTTCGGCTGCAGCTATTCCGAAACCACCTTCTTCGCTCATAGTCTAACCGCTCTATTCTTAAGTGCTCATAAATGGCAAAGAAGTGTTATTTTAAATTTCTTGTTTTTAACGGGTTTCTTCAAGTTTCGCGGGTAAATACTCGTCAACAATGTATGTTAAGCCGTATCTGCTAAATGCCTCTTGCTCTGCCTTACGCCTTATCTTCATAAACGTTTTTATTTCCCTCTGCCACAACGGGTCCTCTTTATATCTTGGGTCTTTCTGCAGCTCGTAAAGCCTTTTCATGTCAATCTCGTCAAGGGGGTCTGTGGGCAGCTTATAGTTGACTATGTCTGTGGCCCAAACGCCGCTCCATTTAGCGTCAGGCGTCGTCAAATCTCTTAAGTGCGCAGCATTCGCTGAACCCGAAATTATAACCATTGCTATGTGCATTCCCCAAGGGTCGCCGTCCGTGAAGATGAAAACTGGAAGATTTAGTTCACGGTTTAGCCTTCTGATGAAGTGACGGGTTGCCCGAGGCGCCTGCCCAGCTGTAAGCACAAGCAGCGCATTAAACTTCTTGTGAACGTTTTCTTCAATAAACCTTGTGAAAAGGCCGCCTTTCTCTATGGCTATAACCTTGTCAGCGGTGGTTTCCACGAATTCCGCCGAGGTTAAGGCTGGCCCTATCATGACACCGTCAGGGTGCGAAGTCAAGTTTAGAGTTTTACCTTCATAGCCAGGCACCGTGTAGCTTATTGTCAAGTCGCCGAAAACCGCTGAGCGTTCTTCTGGAAATATGTTGAAGTCTTCTCTTGAAAAGCCCAGCACCGTTTCCAAATCAGTTATAATGTTGTTGGATTCCTGCTGGTCTTTGAAGGTCATTTCGTAGGCTTGCGCTGAATAGTAAACGTCTCTGAGGGTTGAAGTTTTCCTTTGGGAGGTAAGCTCATAAGAGAATAGAGCAGCCCAGACAAGCTGAGCGAAGGGTTTTAAGTGGCGAATATTGCGAGCGCTTCTCCTAACTGTTTTATCTCCCAAAATAAACTGTCTAAGCTTCTGGTCATAGTAAATGTTATCGGTTGAGCGGCTAGGCATCTCTACAGATGGAAAATAGCCCTTATCCATCTGTTCATAGATTTTAACTCCAAGGTTTTCGAGGCTGGCTAAAACATCCTTCCGCCTCTCTATTATGCTGCTCCTATATTCCTTCGGCTCCAAACTTTTTCACACTCCTCAAAAGTTTCTCTATGTCAGGAATCGCCTCTTTTCCAGCAAGCTTAGCTGAGAACTGGGCTATTTTGGGAAGGTATTTGCCGAAAACTCCAAGCCTTTTCTTTTCCTTATCCACATGCTCTCTCTTTGTGAGGAAACGTTGAAGCTGCCTTGCAACTTCCCTTAAACCGTTGGCTATTTCTTTCCTAACTTCAGGCCTGTCGGCGATAAACTCTTTTCCAACAGTTTTATAGGGAACTTTCGTGCTGCAAATGTGCACAACTATCGCTATAGGCATGTCTGGTGTAACCTTGTATCTCCGCCAGTTCATGGCGTTTATAACCTTAACTGAAACGTCGCTTGCCTCGTCGTAAAGCAGCGGAATCCTATTAGCAAAACGATAAATTACGAAGCCGCCTTTCTGGGGAATCTCACCACCATAAGCTATCGCCACCTCAACTATGAATGGGTGGCCAGCATAAGTGGACGGTTTCCGCTGGTGAACAGCCACAAATTCTGGTTTCAACTCTTTTAGAACGCCCTTTCTAAGCAACTCTTCACCCAGAGGAGACAAACAACTAGCGTCAGGCGGCAAAAACTCCTTAAACTTCTTGAGCATATGCATGAGCCGAACAATTTCCTCGTTGGAAAGCTTTTTCGGGTTTTTTGATGGGCTTATGTTGCTAAACTCCAAAAACTTGGTTGCAGTAACTTCCCCAACCCTGTGAAAGTGGTTCCGCAAAAATTCAAGCATGTTTTTGTAAGGCGTTACATATATGAGACGCTGAAGAAGTTCCACATCAACACCGTAAGGGTGGGGAAGAGTTTCTTTAGGCGGGTCCGGCATAAGCGTGGTTGCCCTAGTAAACTTGTAAAGCCTACCTTTCGGATCTACAAAAGTCAAATTAGCGTATGGATTCACCATGGCTGTCTGCTTGAAATAATCAAGGATTTTCGGCATGGCCCTCAAATAATCGCCTTCAAGGCTGAACTCCACTATTGTGCCGCGCCAACCCTCCTTATTCAAGAGAACTTTCCTATCAAGGATTATGGGACGATTTCTTTGGATGTCAATCATAAGCTTATACATGAAAATTTTGGATGAGCCAGTGCTGGAAATTATAATGGCAGGCTGGTGGGTAGTGATTTGCCCATATAAAATCGCCATTTTGCCGCCTAAGCCGAAGGTTCCCCTCTGCTGTTTTAGCTTGTATTTTGAACCGAAAAGCACTTGCCCAAAGGCTGAGGGAATATGTCTAGGCGGAACCCCGATGCCGTTGTCTTCAACACGTAGCTTGTAGATTTGGGTTTCTTTACTTGCTTCTCCCTCATAAGATAGCCTCACATAGATTTCAGGAGGAATTTTCATACTTTCAGCAGCGTCTAGAGAGTTTTCCACAAGCTCTCGTATAGCGGCAAAAATAGCCCTTGTGGGGTTTGTGAAACCTGCTATGTCACGGTTCCGATAGAAAAAGTCTGATGCACTTATCTCTTCAAAGGTTACTTGCGCCACTTAGCTCCACCGACACCTCATCGACGACATTACCTTCTACCTATACGCGGCTCACACTTTAATTTAACTATACCTTTCAAAGGTATTTTTTCATTTTTTAAATGGTTCAGGCAACAACTCTTCAATAGTCTTTATCTTAAGCGTTTCAAACAGAACCTTGTCTCCGGCAACTTTTGCCATGAGAATTTCAATTTGGGGATTTGCTGCAAAATCAAAAATATATTGTAGACATGCGCCGCAGGGTTTAATTTCACCTTCATTTTTAACGTCAGCTACGACGGCTATTTCCTTAATTTTCACATTTCCATGTAAAACTGCGTGGTGTATGGCGCATCTTTCAGCGCAGACGCCTAATCCGGAAACCCAGCTTTCAACGTTGCAGCCTCCATAAATTTTGTTGTCTTCGGCTAAAACGGCGGCGCCAACCTTGAAGCCCCAAAGCACATATGCGTTTCCCATGGCCTTAGCGGCTTCTTTTAACAGTTTGCGTTCTGCTTTCCCAATTTGGGCCATAGCTAATCCTCTTCTACCAGACTTTTAGGATGAATATAATAATATTCGCCTATTTCTTTCTGGAAAATGTCAAGTCTCGAACCTTCCTTGTTAACCCGCGGCCTCTTTGTAGCAGGATCCCTTCTGAAAGTTACATTCATCTCTTTCAGGAAGATGTTCATTCCTTCTCTGAGGCTTGTCGGCGGATTTGCTGTTCCCTTTACGCCGGGTTCTCCTGTGAAAACCATTAGACGGTCGGCGATAAAGTCTTGAGCAACCACGTCATGCTCAACAACGAAAGCGGTTACGTTACGGGCCTCGATAACTCTACGTATGGTTCTCGCCATGGTAAGCCTCTCCTCCACGTCTAAATAGGCACTTGGCTCGTCCAAAAGATAAAGTTCCGCTTTCCGCGATAGGCACGCGGCAATAGCAGTTTTTTGCAGTTCGCCCCCGCTGAGCTCAGCCACATTCCGGTCTAGGATCTTGTTTAAACCCAGAGGGTTAAGAATTTCAGCTTTGTACCATCCGGATGTGAACTCATCTTTTGCGATGCTCATTAAAAGCTCTTGAACTGTTCCTTCATATTCCGCTGAAATATACTGGGGTTTATAGCTTACCGCTAAATCTTTAAACTCTTTCCCATCATCAGTTTTTTCTATTCCAGCTAGAATCTTCACAAAAGTTGTTTTTCCTATGCCGTTAGGCCCCAAGATTCCTACGATTTCACCTCTTCTTATTTCGCCTGGGCTTGCAACAAGCTTGAAACCTTCATAAGTTTTTTCCAGTCTATCCCACTTCAACATTTCTTCACCGGCGCTTAGGCTCACGGTAGGCGGCTTTTCATGGAAAACAATAGCTTCTTTTCTAAACCGAACATTTTCGTCTGGGATAAAGCCTTGAAGGTAAATGTTTATGCCAGTTCTTACGCCGTGAACATGGGAAACAATCCCGTAAACCCCTGCCTCGCCATAGAAAAGGCATATTTGATCTGAGAGGTAATCTATTATTGCAAGGTCATGTTCAGCCACTACAACGGTTTTCCCATTTTCTTTGAGGCTTCTTATGGCTTTGGCAACCTCAAGCCTCTGCTTCACATCAAGATAGCTTGAAGGCTCGTCGAAAAGGTAAACGTCAGCCTCGCGGCAGATGGCGGCGGCTACTGCTACACGTTGCAGTTCACCTCCGCTAAGGGCTTCCAACGGCCTATCCCAAATGTTTTCCAGCTCAAGCTGCCTTGCAACCTTGTCAAGCACTTTTCGCTCATTCACCTTTTCTAAGAGTTCGCCAACTTTGCCTGAAACCACCTTGGGAATTTTGTCAACATACTGGAGTTTATGCACAACCTTGAGCTTGCCTTCGCTCATTTTCTGGAAATAGTCTTGAAGGGTTGAGCCTCTGAAATACTTTATAATATCGCTCCAGTTTGGCGGGTTTTCATAGTTTCCAAGGTTCGGCTTAATCTCGCCTGAAAGCACCTTCAAAGTTGTGGTCTTGCCTATTCCGTTCTTTCCAAGCAGCCCCAAAACAGTTCCAGCAGAAGGTGTAGGAAGCCTGTAAAGCTTAAACGCGTTGGGCCCGAAACGGTGGCTACACTCGGTTTCCAGTTCGTCTGGAAGGTTAACTATTGAAATTGCGCTGAAAGGACATTTTTTAACGCATATACCGCAGCCCGAGCATAGAGATTCAACAATTACTGGCCGGGTGTCTTCAAAGCGTATGGCCTCAACTCGGCTGCGAACCATGGGGCAGAAACGATAACATATTCTACTGCAACGTTTCGGTTTACATTTATCGGAATCCAGCACAGCTACTCGAGTCATTGTTCACCAACAATTCTAAACTATTCAATAATGATAATATGAACCTTTAAGTGAGAATTAACTGTTCTAAAACTTTTCGGACTAAAAAGAAATAAAGTGAGTTGGAACTGGCGAGTTTTTTACCACTCTTCTTCTTCCCACTCTTCGTCCTCTTCCCATTCTTCTTCTTCCCATTCTTCTTCCTCGAACATGTGTTTGCACCTCCTCAATACGTGGGTGCATAGGAGAGAGCGCTCAAATATTTTAAACATTTTCATTCGGCACTTGTCGATAATCTCTTCAAGGATAAAATGTTTCTTTAAAAGTTTACTTTAGAATTTTTGCCGTCAGAGAAGCCTTGGGCTCGCGCATTTCTGGGGTAACATAAGCCCAGCACAAGTTTGCAGAATTATGCGCTGCACCAATATCTCCGCGAAGGTTAACAGCAATTAACCCCATGGAATTGTAGGTTCCAGACATCCTCCGGTTAACAAGCCTTATAGCCTCTTCAACGGCCTCTTGAGCTGTTTTCCCAGTTTCCATATAGTTGCAAACGGTTTTGGCCAAAACAAGTCTTATGGCTATTTCGCCAACGCCAGTCGCGGAACATGCCCCACTTTGGTTATCCGCGTAGGTGCCGCATCCAATTAATGGAGAATCGCCGATTCTTCCAGGAAGCTTTAAGGGAAAACCGCCGGTGGATGTTGCCGCTGCAACATTTCCATCTGTATCTAAGGCAACAGCGCCTACAGTTTCTAAACTAAAAAGTTCGGGATAACGCCCAATCAAGTTTACAAGTTTTGGCAGTTCAAATTTTCCTTCAAGCAAAGCCTGTTTTTGCTGTTCATAACGCTTTAGCTGAGCCTCTGCTATAGGGTTTATTCTTTCGAGATTGAACATTTTGGCAAGTTTTTCCGCGCCTTCACCTACAATGAAAACGTGGTCCGTTTCATCCATAACTATCCTTGCCAAGCGAACAGGATTCTTAATATCTCTTAGAAGCCCCGCAGCCCCCGCTTGAAGCCCTTTCCCATCCATCACAGAAGCTTCCATTTCCACACGTTTTTCTATATTCAGAGTCGAGCCGCATCCAGCGTTGAAAACACCTTCATCTTCCATGCTTGCTACAGCTTCAACCACCGCGTCTACGGCGTCACCACCACTATTCAAAAGGTCAAAACCTATTTTCGCAGCTTTTTTAACTCCTTCAAGGGCAGGTTGGCTGCGTTCGGGGTTCCATGTGCCAGCGCCCCCGTGGACAACAATTACTGGTTTGCGCGTTTTCACGGTTTAGACCTTCTAAAGGGAATTAATAGAGAAGTTTAGACTTTAGATTTAAAGCTAATGCTTTGTCATAAATCAAAATGGATAAATCTTCCTCAACGGAATATGTATTTGGGATGATGTGAGGCGACGGCTAGGAGCCTCGCGGCTGTGAAAAAGCCAACTAACCTGCACTGACCCTTTCACAAAGGTGTGGGCTATGCTTAGAGACTTTAACCTTTTAGCAACGACATCTCGAGGTAACGAGGATGAAGCTTGTTCAGAGCTGTGGTATTTGCTTGGGGAGATAGGTGACTCGGCACCTGTGGTGGATAAGACGGGTGTTGCAGGCTTAATTGCTGCCAAAACCATCTTTAATCCATTCGAGGTTGTAGAAAAGTTTCGCAAAATTCTCCGTGAACGCCCATACGAGTTTCGGTATACGTTTAGGGTTATTCCCATAGAAAAGGTTGTGCGCACAGACTTGAGGGAAATTCAACGAGCAGCCATAGCGTTAAGCGCAAAAATTGGGAAAAACGAAACTTTCCGCGTTACTGTAGAGAAACGTTTCACAGAAACTCCTACGAAGGACATTATAGAGGCTGCAGCGTCGAACATTGAAAGAAAAGTTGATTTAAACAAGCCGGACAAAATTCTCCTAATCGAAGTCATCGGAGGTTTGACGGGCATCTCTGTTGTGAAGCCGGAAGACATTTTGTCCGTCGTAAAAGAAAAAGTGCTCTAAAACCCTAGCGGCGAGTTGAAAGTAGAGCCATCCGCTCAATAATAACATCGACCAAGGCGTTTTCCATGTTGTCTTTCGACATGACAGCCGCGAGTTCCGTGTCTGAAATTTCAAAAGCCTTTCTTAAAGCCCTTATTTTCTCTTCAGAAAGCATTAAAACACTGTCGTCGCGTTTTGCACCCAAAAGTTCCGCTATTCCAGACAAGACGGAATCTACATTTTCAACGTCTTCGCCTATAACAAGCACAGCAATTTTTGAAACACCCTTTTTTATTCCGATAAGCTCCATGGCTTTTCTGATTTGCCGCTGGGCAGAAGCACAAAGCAGTGTTTCCACAGCTAAGCTTTTAGAAATGTTGTATTGGTTTTTGAAAGCTGTTAAGGCGTTTAAAGAGGCAAAATATAGATGCTGCCACGTTGCCACGAGCTCTGCATCAAAGAATTGAAATTCCACGGTTAAACCTACTTTGCTTTTAACAGCGTCTAAAAGTTTTTCAACATCCATGATTTTTGCGTCTCTGAAACCAGCAATAGCAACGCATTTTCCAAATTCTTCTAAATGCTTCAGCAAATTTCTTCCTCAAGAATTTCTTTCAAAAATCTATCAACAAGCCTCTTGGAAAGCCCTGCTTTAACAAGCCTCGCCATTTCATCCTCTATGGGCTTACCGGTTTCTCTGCACTTCTTAACAATTTTCCGAATAGTCTCTTTTACTTCCCATGGGAAAACTATCCAACAGCTTGTTTCCTCAGCATAATAGTCTGGAAGGACTGCGCTCCACGGTTTATAATAAATCGTAGCTATTCTTACCTCGGCAGCGCCTTCTTTGGCTAAGTGTTCCTTTATAAGCTTGAGACTTTTGCCAGTGTCAGCCACCTCATCAACTATGAGCACCTTCTTTCCCGCAACACTCACGGAAACTGGCTGCGTTAGGGTTGGCTCACCCTTCGTTTCCGCAACCCCTATGTAGAACTCCGCTTTAACGTTAGCAAGGTTCGGATTATCTAGAAGGTCTGAAAGCACACGGGCCGGAGGCCAACCACCGCGGGAAACACCAACAATTACGTCTGGTTTAAAAGAGCTCTTTTTAATTTGTTGATCTAAACAGAGAAGCATTCGATATATTTTATTCCACGTGGGGACTTCAAACTCGATTTTTTGATTCAATGATTTTTCCTCTTTAAAAACAAATATAAGGTGATATTGGAAACAATTTTAACTTTTTCTAAAGCAAAGAGGCGAAAAGCAAAATTTTACTCAGTAAAAGGGAAGTTAAGGCAGAAAAAGGCTGGAGAGTTTAGTCGAATTCTGAAGGTTCTTTAGGCGTTTCCTCTTTTTCTTTCTCTTTTTCAACGCCCTTGGCTGCAATCACATCGTCAATCTTTAGGATCATGTTCGCTGCTTCGCTGGCAGACTTGATTACTTGAAGTTTAACCCGCAGCGGTTCCACTATGTTGAGTTCAAGCATGTCGCGGATTTTTCCTGAAAACACGTCGACACCATAGGAAGGCGTTGCAGCGCTTTCGTGTTTCGCTCTTAAAGCAACCATGATGTCAACTGGGTCTAAGCCAGCGTTTTCAGCTAGCGTCAACGGGATAGCTTCTACAGCGTCGGCGAAAGCCTCTATGGCGAGTTGTTCACGGCCGCCAACTTTAACCGCATAGTCTCTCAGCTGCTTCGCCACCTCAGCTTCTGGAGCACCGCCGCCTGGAACAATTTTTCCGTCTTCAATGGCGTTTCTAACCACACAAAGGGCGTCATGCAGTGAACGTTCAGCCTCGTCGACTACGTGTTCTGTTCCGCCCCTAACAACTATGGTGACAGACTTCGGGTTTTTGCACTCCCGCACATAAATTAGTTTGTCGTCGCCTATCTTGACTTCTTCAACGGTTTTCGCTTCGCCGAGCACGTCAGATGTCAAGTCTTTGATGCTTGCAACTATTTTGCCTCCAGTAGCCCTAGCAAGTTTCTCCATGTCGCTGCTGCTCACGTTTTTAACGGCCAGTATACCCTTTTTGGCTAGGAAGTGCAGTGCGACGTCGTCTATGCCTTTTTCGCAGAAGACGACATTTGCGCCTACTTCAGCGATTTTGTCAACCATCTCGCGGAGCATTCGCTCCTCCTCGTCCAAGAAAAGTTTCATTTGTTCTGGGCTTTCGATGTTGATTTTTGCGTCAAACTCTGTTTTCTCAATCTCCAGTTTAGCGTTGAGCAAAGCGATTTTTGCATTGTTGACGAGTTTAGGCATCTGGGGATGTGCCACTTCCTTGTCGATAACCATGCCTCGGACAAGCTCTGTTTCCTCAAGACTCTTTCCATGCTTCTTCAAAATCTTGATTAAGTCAATGTCAGCCTTAAGCTTTCCATCTTTCTCTTCCGTCACCTGCTTTACGGCTTCTACAGCCAGCTTTGCAAAATGTTCCTTTGCAGCGGATATGCCCTTGCTACCCATGGAGGTTACAGCCACATCCAGAAGACGCTTGTCATCCTTTATGCTTATGGGAATCGCCATGCTTTCCAGGATTTCTCGGGCCTTTTCGCTGGCTTTCTTGAAACCCTCAATTATTATTGTTGGATGAATGTTTTGGTCTAGTAGGTTTTCAGCCTTGGCTAGGAGTTCGCCGGCTAAAACAGCAGCGGTCGTTGTTCCATCGCCAACTTCATTGTCTTGGGCTTTCGCCACTTCAACGAGCATTTTTGCCGCTGGGTGCTGCACATCAAGCTCCTTTAGAATTGTGGCGCCGTCGTTTGTTATTGTTACGTCTCCGAAGCTGCTGACAAGCATTTTATCCATTCCCTTCGGGCCTAAAGTGGTTTTAACGGTTTCAGCGATTATCTTCGCGGCCATTATGTTATTTCTTTGAGCTTCTCTTCCTGTGGTTCTTCCTGTTCCTTCTTTCAACACTAAAACGGGAACTGTTCCAGAGGGTATGGCTACCATACACCATCACCCCCTTACATTTGTCTGAAATTTAAGTTTGCAAAAAACACACGAAAAATTACTTCTATATAAACATTTCTCAACTGCTTGCCTTAACAATTCTATAACTCGAAGCCTTTCGCAACCTATTCATAACCGCCAAACCCAAACCCTCGGCGGGTATTCCTTCAGCAACAATTATGCCAACTCCCTCTGAATCGAACTCCCTCAAAGCCTTGAAAAGGTTTCTGGCTATTTCAGCCAAGTTACTTCTACTTCCAAGGGATTTAACAACATCAGCACTATAACTGGCAAAAGTTTCACGAGTCGCCAACACGCCCACTTTAAAACCTTTACGCCGGTAATCTTCCGCTAGCTCCTTTATTTTTTCGGTAACCGCGGAAAGCTCGCCTTCAACCACAACCATTTCCGCTTTTGGAGCATAATGCCTATGCTTTAGGCCTGGAGAACGCGCTTTGCTTATAGTTAATTCTTTTTCAGCAAGAGCCGCGGGATGAAGCTCAACTTCTCCAAGAACTTCTCTTAACGCCTCATATGGCGTTCCCCCAGGACGTAGAATTTGCGGAGGGGTAACAGTCAGATCTAAAACCGTGGATTCCACACCCACATGCGTTGGACCAGCATCTAAAACAGCGTCTATCCTTCCGTAAAGATCTTCCAAAACATGTTCGGCGGTTGTGGGACTTGGTTTCCCAGCGAGGTTTGCACTTGGAGCAGCAATTGGGCAGCCGCTTTCCATTATTAAGGCCAAAGCTACATTATGCTTGGGCATTCGCACTGCAATTGTGTCTAGTCCAGCAACAGTTACGTCAGGCACATTGCTTGAACGTTTAAAAATTAATGTCAATGGCCCAGGCCAGAAAATCTCCATAAGCTTTTCAGCTTTCGAGGGAACTTCTCTCGCAAGGTTGTAAACATCGGATATGCAGCCTACATGCACTATTGGAGGATTATCACGCGGTCTTTTTTTAGCTTTGAAAAGCGCCGAAACAGCCTTTGGATTTAATGCGTCAGCGCCTAAACCATAAACCGTCTCGGTTGGAAAAGCCACCAAACCGCCTTTACGTATTATGCGAGCTGCTAAGCGAATCACTTCACGGTTGGGAGCATCAGGTTCAACTTTTAACACTAAAGTTTTTTCCAGCAACCAGCAAACCTGTGTCTACAGCTATAAAAGAATCTTAAATATTTAGCCTTCTCTAAGATCACGAAAAATGGATTCGAACTACATAATAGTCTAAAAATTTTTCATGCTTTTAGGTGTGGCTTGGCGTAGGGCGAGCTGTTTCAGTATTTTCATCATTTGAGGATGAAAACGGGCTATGTCCGTTAAACTAACTAAACCCACAAGGTGTTTTTCCTCCACGACGGGCAACTTTTTAATCTTCATCTGAAACATCAACTTCACGGCTTCTTCCAAATCCATGCTTGGCTCTACAACAACCAATGGGCTGGACATGACATTCTTAACTTTTGTCTTGTTAACATCCCTTGCCTCAGCCACCACCCTTTTAAGGAGGTCTCTTTCAGTTATTATTCCCATGGCTTTTCCCTTCCTAACGGCGATTAAACAGCCTATTTCAAATTTGTTCATAACATCAGCTGCTTCCTTAACCGTAGAATTTTCATCGATAGTAATTACATCTCTAACCATGACATCTTCAACTTTCAGAGACAAGGGGCTTTACCCTTTCTTTTTATCAATGGACAATGGGAACGCCCAAGTTTTCTATTTAGGCGCCCTTTATATATAATTTGATGCGTGACAATTAGTATTTTAAAACATGCAATTTTTGGGTTAACTCTTCAACGTGTTTGCTCGCCGGAATTTTCGCCCTCTCGAATTTTTCTTTAGGCTTTGTCAAAGGCCTTGTGGCATCTATGCCCATTTTAGTCGTCAAACCAGTTTCTTGATCAGCTGAAGAATCCAAAGTTGACCCCCGCGCATTCTCCACAATCAACAAGTCTTCACAGGCTTGAAACCTTGTTGCGATAGCCCATTCTACATCGGAAATATTAAAAACATCTATGTCAGAGTCCACAACTACAGCATGTTTTAGGCTTGGGTGAGCTGCAAAAGCGGCTAATAAGGCGTTTTTCCCGTCGCCGTCCAACTGTTTTTCGATGGAAATTATTACGTGAAGCCATCCGCTTCCACCAACTGAAAGGTTTACAGCATACACTTTTGGCACAACCTTTGAAACTGTCTCGTAAATGGAAGCTTCACGGGGCAAGCCCATCAAAAGTTTATGTTCAACCCCGGAGGGCAAAAGTGCTTGGTAAATATAGTCTTCACGGTGCATTACGTTTACAATCTCCACGACAGGCTGTTTCCTTTTCACATCATAGGTTCCAGTAATATCCACGAAGGGGCCTTCAGCAACTTCTTTATTTGCGGAAATTCTGCCTTCTATGACAAGCTCCGCATCCGCCGGGGCATAAGCGTCAACATACTTGCATTTTATTAGGCAAAGATTATCATTTAACAGCGTGTTTGCCACGTCAAATTCGCTTACCCCAAAAGGTAGAGGTGAAGAAGCTGCCAACATAACAGCGGGATGCACCCCAATGGATATAGCGACATCCAAATCCACATCAGCCTCTTTCGCCATTTGCCAAAGCTTGTAAAGATGGCGGGGAACCAAGCGTATGGCTAAGTGCTTCTCATCCAAAACTTGCAGTCTGTGAATTGACACGTTTTCAATGTTTCCGTCGATGCTTTTTGCATGAATCACAGCTGAAGTTATGTATGGGCCAGGGTCCATTTCAAAATGGGTTAGAACAGGAACTTTAAACAAATCTGATTCTTCTACTTCTTTAACTGCTCCATCCTCAACAATTTTTGGTTTTTTGGGGGAACGCCAAGCCTCTAACAGTTTTTGGTAAAGCCCATTCCGCTCGACGCCAAGCGCCTCACAAATTCTATTTCTTGTTCCACAAACGTTGGCAACAACCTTTGTTTTGCTGCCCTCCACATTTTCAAATAGGAGAATAGGGCCTTCATTGTCGAAACTCTTCATTATGTAGGGAATCTCGAAACTGGGAGACGTTTCATCCTTTACGTGTAGCACTTCGCCCCTTTTTTCCATGTTTTCCAGAAAACTTCTAAGACTCATGTTAAGCTGCCCTCCCTCTCCGGCTCTGCCGGAATAATTCGTTCCATAAGACGTTTAAAAAATGATTGCGCTTGCATTTCATTTATTGTTTCCAAATAGATGGAGACTAAAGCTATTTTCCGTTTCTTTGAAGCCAAATACTCAGCGAACATGCGGGCTGAAATCACGTTCCTGTCCCCTAAAAGAACAGATGAAGATGGAAGCCCCGGCAAATCTGCGGGTTTTGGCACGGCAACCGCCAACGTTCCAAGCCTATCTTCGTTTTCGCTCAATAGAATCAAACATGAATTTTTTGTTTCAAGGTAAACTGCAAGAAAATGAACATTCTGCTCAACTATCTCATCTTTAACGATTTTGGCGCGCTCCATAACACTCACCCACTGCCTATTTATAGCTTCACACATTCACTATTTATTACTTTCAAAAATTACTTTCAAAACTATTTATTACTTTCAAAAAAGGCGAAAAACAGATGGCTGAAAACAGAGCTGAAAAAATTCTGCAGACGCTTCGAAAAAATTTCACTCCGCCAAGCTGGGTGACTTCAGATAGGGATCCGTTCAAAACGTTGATAATAACAATAATTTCACAAAATACCGCTGATAGAAATACTGAAAGAGCCTTCGAAAATCTTTCGAAAAACTTTCCAATAACCCCAGAAGCATTGGCAAATGCGGAGAAAACAGAAATTGAAGAGTGTTTGAAAACAGCGGGGCTTTATAAAAATAAGGCCAAAGTGATAAAAGAAGTTTCCCGAATGATCCTCGAAAAGTTTGGCGGAAGCCTAAAACCGATTTTGACAATGCCTTTCGAAGAAGCGCGAAAAGTATTGATGCAGCTTCCAGGAGTTGGGCCCAAAACCGCTGATGTTGTTTTGCTTTTCTCTGCAAATCAGCCGACAATTCCTGTAGACACGCATGTCAAACGCGTGTCGAAAAGGCTTGCACTCGCCCCAGTAAACGGAGACTACGAAGACATTAGAAAAGCCCTCCAATCGTTATACAACCCGGAAGATTATCTGGACGTTCATATAATGTTGATTTTGCTCGGCAGAAAATATTGCCGTGCTAGAAAACCTCTCTGCCAAACATGCCCGGTAAACACTTTTTGCCCAGCGCGTAAAAATTAAGAGGGGGGATTCACTTTTTCTCTTCAACTGGGGATTGGGGAATTTCTTTAAAGTTTTTGTCCAAGCGCACTTTCCCGATGATAACAGTTGAAATTCCACTTGAGACAGGCGTGTAAATTTTCATAATCCTTTTACGGTAGTCAATCTCGCGTAAAATGCCTATGCCAAGAAACTTCTTTTCATGGTTACATAGGGCGGTAAGCAAACCTTCCTCTGTACCTCTAACGGTGATTGCAATTTTTTTGCCCGTGAATTCTTCAGCTTTCTTCAATTTTTCAGGGTCTACCCAGCGTTCGCCGTCAACAACCACGCAGATTTTGTCTTTTAACTCTGCAATGTGTAATGGTTTAATCCCAATAAGTCCGCATATCTCCTTTTCCAGTTTCGCATCCAAGTTTCTGTCCAAGCCAGCATACTCGCCGTTTTCAATCTTCACCCAGCTTAGCGGTATGGATTTAACCCTCGCGTTTTTCAGATACTTTATGTAGCCCAGCTCCCTTAGGCTTCTGCGTTTTTCTCTGCTTCGCTGTTTTATAGTTAGCGGTGAATCAACCGCCAGAATGTTAAAATTTTTGAGCATGCTTAAAAGCGGTGCCAATCTATCTTCTTGCTGTATGCAGAAAATCATGTCGGGTTTGATTTTTTCAATTAACTGAAGTTTGTATTTAACAGCATCTTCACCTTCAACCCATCCGTCAGTATTCACAATGACAAAGTCAGGATTGCCTTGAAAAATCTCATCTTTTAATAGGGTTAAACCCTTAACAACATTTTCTACGGCTTTACCGGGGGAGGTCACACCTACAAAGAAGGCATTATCCGCCTCCAAGTTAAAGAGGTCGGTAATTGGTTTAGAAACGAAGGCATAAGCAACGGTGCATGGAGGCCCAATATCAGACTGCCCCAAATCTCCATCTAAAATGGCTATTTTACGCCCTTTGTCCAACAGCTTGTTTGCCAAGTATGTGCAGAAACTTGTTTTCCCAGAATCTACAGCACCCAAAACTAATGCTGTAACAGGCTTAGACTGAACGGTTAACAACTCTTCATAAGCCTTGTTCCAAGAAGGGGGAATAGTGCTTCTGTAAACTTCCTCTACGCATGCATTTTCTCCCAACGATACAGTGAAGGTGGCGGTTTCTAAAACGGTGAAAGGCATTCGTTTTCCATCGCGTATAACCACTTTGCCCATACTTTTCAGTGTAGAACCAAAAACTTCCACTTTACCTGAAACGAGAGTTACTGAAGCCGGCCCATCTACGAGAAGTGTTTTTTCCCTTTCAACAGTTATGTTCATTTTCCTTCCTCCTGGCAAATCGGCTACCGTTTCTTAGGGCGATCTTTATTGCCGAACCAATGTCCCTTAATCCTCGCCTATGTTTAGATTCGCTTATGTGACGGTTTGTTCCAGCCTCACTTACGCTTTCTAACACTATGTTTGAAGGAAGCATTTGGTCTAAGGCATTTAGAAGTTTCTCTTTGTATTCTGGGATGCCATCGCCGATTTTAACCGCGATCAATGAGGCTTTGACGCCCTCAAAGTTTTTTAAGATACTTTCAACCTCATTTAAAGTCTCTTTTACACTGAAACAGTTTCCAGTTTTAACCACTTTTCCATCGGCTAAAACCGCTAAACCTAAAACCTCGCCTGGGTCTACGCCTATGACTATTTTTTCGTAGCAGCTTTTTCCTTCAACATACTGCAATGCTTGGTTTATCAAAGCTTGTGGGTTCATCCCCTCTTTAAAAACTAGAACCTTTTCGTGGTTTATGAGGGGAAACTCCTTTTCGGTGGTTATTACAACTTTTACTTCTATAGGTATGGGCTCGTATGGTGTAAGGCTTATGAACGGCACATTTATGTTTTTAAGTTCGTTAACTATCAAGTAGTATGCTTTTCCTGAAACAGTTGCAACAGCTATCTTCGCCTTCATATAACTTTCCTATAATTTTAGCCTTTTAAGCACAAAACAAATTATTACTTTCGCTGCTTATATCCATTGACGTGCATGGCAGTGGTGCAGAAAATTCCAACAAACTGCAAAGAGCTTGACAAAATCCTAGATGGAGGTTTCTCGCTTGGCGAACTCGGCTTAATTTATGGAGAAGCCGAAACAGCAAAAACAACTTTAGCACTACAATGTGCAGTAAACTGCGCCGGAATGGGCTATAAAACTTTGTTCATAGACTGTGACGGCACATTCTCCACTAGAAGACTGTCTCAAATTGCTTATGGAAATTTTGGAAAAATTGCAGAGTTAATAATTTTGGCAAGGCCGACGGATTTCAAGGAACAAATGTTCGTTGTAGACAATTTGACGAACTATCTGACCAAGGGTTTTGGCTTAGTTGTCATCGACACCATCACATCCTTATATCGGGTTGAAATTGCGGAAAAACCTGAAAAGAGGTTTCAACTAAACCGAGAATTGAATAGACAAATGGCATGGCTGGCGCAAATTGCCAGAACACAGAAAATCGCTGTTCTAGTGACAAGCCAAGTGCGAAGCGTTTTCGACGAAGTTCTAGTAAACATAGAGCCAGTAGCCACAAGAGTGTTAAAGTTTTGGGCGGACATAATAATCGCCATGAAACCCACTGAAAACCCAAGAATTATAAAGGCAACAGTGGAGAAAAAACAAAAAATGGTGCAACCTGTTTCCTGTAACCTAAAAATAGATGAAACTGGATTACAAGAATACCCAATTCGCTAGGTTGAATGATAAGAAATGAACGATGTAATACAGTTAGTCATCGAAGCATTGAAATTCATATTTCCAGCGTACTGTGCAAACGCAGCGCCAGTGCTGATGGGTGGAGGCTTACCAATAGACCTTGGAAAAAGGTTCATTGATGGAAAACCAATTTTTGGGAAAAACAAAACTTTTAGAGGATTCTTTTCTGGATTGGCTGTCGGAACATTAGTTGGCTTCATAGAAAGCCTATTCTTCCCCGGATATCATTTTTCGGTTGGTTTTTTAATCTCGCTAGGAGCGTTACTCGGCGACTTGACAGGAGCTTTCATAAAAAGGAGAATTGGGATAGCCCCTGGAAACCTATTGCCAGTCGTCGACCAAATTGACTTCATAATAGGCGCAATTATTTTTGCTCTCCCGTTAAGGATTCTGTACTTAGAACTTATCCTAGTAGTTTTGGTTATAACCATTCCATTGCACATATTGACAAATTTCGCAGCTTACAAATTGGGATTAAAAAGCAATCCTTGGTAATAGCCAACACAGCAATTTCGCGATTAAATGCCCTTCCAATAGTGCATTATAGCTTCTACGGACACATAGGCAATGATGAGAAGCGCGACTCCCACTAAGAACATTAAATATGCTTGCCTAGGCTTGTAAGCGTATTTCGTGCTCTGATACATGGTTGCTAATCCAACAATGCCCATGGTGTAGAGAATCATGGCTATTAAACTGTCTGATATGAACTGCTCAATTAATTGTGGATAAACAAAAAGGAAACGCCCACCATAATAGACTGCAGGGTAGGGTTTAACTATTATACTGTACAAGCCGCCTCCAAACAGAAAGACTGCAAAGGCTATAGCAATCCCTGCAAGAACAAAATTTGAGGGTTTAATAGTTGAAATTCTTCTCTGAAGCCTTCGCATGGAATAAGACATTGAAGAAACTGTTTTTTTAGCTTTGTTCGCCATCTTTTATCTCTCCGCTTTTCATCAGATGTTCCGCCACTTCTTTGGCCCACTCGCCTGTAAATGGATTCTTTACGATCTCACTTAAATACTCTTTCCAAGAAGTACCTAGCGCCTTGCTCCAAACATTATATGCTCTCAAAACATTCTCATAAGCTTTGGCGTGCAACTCACAATAACCGTTTTCAACAGCCTCTTTACTGCACACCTTGCACTTCAAAATTCTTCCTCTCCTCATTTAATGAGCACAAA
>WUQU01000617.1 GCA_009889605.1 Candidatus Bathyarchaeota archaeon
GTTTGAGTGTTCTTCCTGTGGATTGCATTTTACATATCAAATAAAGTTTATGAATTATAATGAAGCATAAAAAAAAGAATTTAAAGATCTTCTTGGATTTAGTCCTCTTCCATATGATAGCTAGCAAAATGTAGAAGATTAATTTATGGAAATAAAGAAATATTTGTTCCTGTTGGTAAAGTTAACACTTCTTTTGCTCAACTTGCGGATTTTGTTTGGCCTTCGTACGGTAAGATTACATCCGATTTCGGATGGAGGATACATCCTATTTACGGTAGCAATAAGTTCCACACGGGTATTGATATAGAAGTACCGGTTGGAACGCCTGTTTTTGCTTCCAGGTCAGGAAAGGTTAAGCACGCTGGCTGGATGAGCGGCTATGGAAATTTAATAATCATAGATCATGGGACGTTTGAAACTTATTATGCTCATTTATCAAGAATTAATGTGTACGTTGGATTGCAAGTAGAGAAGGGGGATTTTATTGCCCGTTCCGGCGATACGGGAGTTTCAACTGGTCCACATGTGCATTTTGAAATTAGAAAATACGGAGAGCCAAATGATCCAATTGCTTATTTACCTAGAACAAATGTTTATGTTATGAGGAGGGTGTTATCTGAATAGTTCAAATAGAAAATTTAAAGAGTGGATATTCACAATTTCCGATGATAAGTTGGATTTCGTAGATGAGATACTTTACGGGGAATACAATTACTATACAATAGATAGCAGCGAGGGAACTTTCCTCGCTGTTGTTTCGTCTTCATATGAAGATTTAGGAAGCTTGGAGAAGAAGTTGGTTTCATTAGGACTAACTTTTGTTGGCACTAGGGAAAGCGAGCCTGAAGATTGGTTCAAAAACATAATTACAGAACCATTTGAAATGATAGATGGAATTATCGTTGATCCAGAAAATCATGACTTATCAGACTTAAAGGGCAAAATAATTTTGAAAATACCCCAAGGCCTCGCTTTTGGCACAGGGTTGCATCAAACGACTAAAATGTCGGCTGATTATCTTAGAAAGTATTTGAAGCTCGGAATGGATGTGCTGGATTTAGGGTGCGGCAGTGGAATTCTAGCGATATTAGCAAAGAAATTAGGAGCAAACAGAGTCGTAGCAGTTGATAACGACCCCCTTGCCGTTGATGTTGCAAGGGAAAATGCGGAAAGAAATGGTGTGGACATAGACGTAAGGTTGTCGGATCTGTTTTCGGATGTTGAGGGAAAGTTTGATATCATAGTTTCTAATATTATCGCGGAAATACTAGTGGAAAGGCTTAAAGGCGCAAAAATGTTTCTTAAAGAAGATGGAGGTGTGATACTTTCAGGAATAATCTCACCAAAGATTAATCTGTTCGAGAATTACAATATCATCGAGAAAACGGTGATAGATGAATGGTGCGCATTAGTGATAAAGATTTAGAAGTTGTTAAAAAGCAACTCAAAAGAAACGTTAACAACGTTCTTAGCGTTGCTTATAGATGCTCATATGGCTTTCCCGCAGTTGTTTTTAGTTATCCGATTAGAAATGGCAAGCCATTCCCTACCATACATTACCTCACATGCCCCCACCTCTATAAAGAAATATCTCAATTGGAAGAAAAAGGATTCATAAAATTGTATGAAGAACGGATAGAAAGCGATGAAACATTCAGGAAACTTTACAAACTTGCTCATGAAGA
>WUQU01000618.1 GCA_009889605.1 Candidatus Bathyarchaeota archaeon
AAAAGCCTTTCCAAGGGTATTGTTAAACACTATAGCAGAGAAAGCTTGACCATCTGTTAAGTTGATAATGAGCCTTTTAGCTGAAGGGTCAGTTTTGAAGATTCCTCCACAGTTTTCCATGTACACGATTTTTGAAGCACCTGTGTTCCAAGCAACATTGCATACGGCTTCATCTAAAAACTGCATGTTTTGCCTTGCCACAGAAACTGTAAGCGTTGCACCCCATGTGCCCAGCCGTGTTACCGCAAAGCTGCAGGTTATGGAAATCATAACCAAAAGTGAACCTAAAAGAATAAGGTAGGTTACTGGCAAAGCTAAAGCCCTTTTTGCGGCTACGAACTTTTTCAGCTTTTTGACAAGCAATTTTGCAGTCTCCTCTCTTCTTCTAGGCGCCGTTGAAAACTTGAACTTGTTAAGAGATAAGATGATGTGTGTAGAGAAAAACTACACGTAGAATCTATATTCTGAAACTTAAAAGCAAGTTAAAACATGTAAAAAATCAAGTTTGAATTGGTTAAAGAGACATAAAAACAAGGGAAAGAGAAAATAGGGGAAGGCTTTGAGTTTAAGCTGTTGCTTCAACGTTCGCTTCCTTGTAGTACTGGGCGTTCGAAGTGAACACGGTTATACCGACAGTTAAGCCTATGTCGTTGAGTGAAATGCTGTCAGCGTCGTCTATGTAGATGATCATTGTGTAACCTGACCTTAAAGTCAAGTCTGTTCCGCTATTGCCCTGTCTGAACGTATGCTCGGTTTCGCCTATCGTTATTTTTCCACCATCTTTGAGTGTTGCGTTAAATTGAAGATCGCCAGATATGCTGCCGCTTGTTATGCAGTAGAAGACATTTTCCCATCTGCACTCTTGTCCTCTAACAGAGATTTTGTCAATGACTACGTCTCTTCCACCGGTGTTAATTATGATTAAGGCTGCTTCGGCTGCGGGAGTTGCGTTGGTGGAGCTGTACCATATGCGGGGCTTTGTCAAGAACAGCGATTCTTCTTGTACACGGGTGGTTTTCACGTTGATGGCGTAGAAAGTGACGACTGACGCTAGCAACACTGAAGCCACTAGAATAATCAGGGTTGTCACTACGGTGCTTAAGCCTTTCTTACTCCTTAATAGTTTCATTTCGTTTTCGCTCCGTGCACCAAAATCGGCCTTATTTAAAAAGATAATTTGTGCGTAGAACTGAGCTACATAACCCGTACAGGTGTACAACAAATCAGCAATTATCATAAAATTTAAATACATTTAAAGAATTCATAGGAAACTTTTATTTAGAAAAACAGATTCAACGAAGTTTAAGAGTGGAAGCGAAATAAGTTGAAAGCATTAAACGCTGCAATGATAGGTGTCTGCGCAGCCCTATACACCATTGTAGGCTACTTGACCAATTTAGGCATTGTAAGTCCCGTGGTCGGTGTCGTTCGATTCTGGCCTGCGGTAATTGTACCAGCAGTTTTTGCAGCCCTTTTCGGCCCATGGGTAGGCGGAATAGGCGCAGCTATAGGCATTTTTTTCGCTGATATGATTCAGCCCGGACATGGCATAGCCTTATTAAGCCTCACCGTTGGCGTGCCGTCAAACTTTCTAGGATTTTTCATTATTGGATATGTAAGCAGGAGAAACGTTGAGTGGAAGCATGTTGCTGCTGGGCTTGGAGTCTGCGGCGTAATCGCTTTGATGAGTGTTTACCTGCTTAATGAGGCGGTGATAAGCCTTGACATAGGGTTACTTTTTCTAGGAGTTTTTGTAGGCTGTTACTTAATCGCCGTTTTAGTAGGGTATCTCCTGCCTGAATGGCGCAGTTACCAGTTCAGCTCAGTTCTCGGATTAGCGGTTGGAAGCGCTTGGATAGGCTTTGGAATATGGGCTTACAGCCAAATCTTACCGCTTCCGCTTTCGCTCGGCTGGGAACGCAACGCACCGTTTTACGCCAGCTTTTTATGGCTTGTCTGGACTTTTGCAACCGAAATACCTTTCCTAGTTACTCTTGGGCCGCCAATAATTAAGGCTTGTAGGAAGGCTTTTCCATCGCTTACACAGAATAAGAGTAGGTGAAATTGAAAAGCGCAAAGGCTTTCAGCCCAGCAGGAATCTCAAGCTTTTTCGAGATATGCGACACGCTGCCGGATGGAACGCCGATAAAAGACTTGGAAAAAGTTGGAGCCAGAGGGGGAGGCTTTGGGTTTCAAAAAGGAGTCACCACTGAAGTCAGCGTTTCAGAAGGGGAGAAAAACAGTATAGGCGTTTTCATCAATGGTCGGGAGGCTCCTGAAGCTGAAACCACAAGAGCCGTCGTGCAAATGCTTCTGGATAAAACAAGCAAAAAATATGTTGTCACAGTTAAACATCGGGTTGAGGTTCCCATAGGCGCGGGTTTCGGTTCAAGCGCCGCTGGAGCCCTAACCGCAGCCCTAGCGCTTTCAAAGGCTTTAGGTTTAAACTTAACCTATAACCAGATTGGCCGAATAGCCCACATCGCAGAAGTTAAATGTAAAACGGGTTTGGGCACTGTTGGTCCCCTTATGCTAGGCGGCTGCGTAATCACTAAAGAGCCGGGCGCACCTGAAACCGCCATAATAGACCGTATACCCATATCAGCGGATTATGTTGTCGTCGCCGGAGTTTTCGGCTCAACACCGACAAAAGATGTTCTATCTTCGCCGAAAAAACGCTTAGCTGTAAACCGTTGGGGGAGGGAAACGCTTGAAAAAATTTTGGCTGAGCCTTCGCTTGAAAATTTTTTGCAGTGTTGCCGTGTTTTCGCAGAAAAAACTGGTTTCGCAACGGAAAAAATCCGCAAACTGTTCACGCTTGCCGATGAGGCCGGCGCCATAGGTGCAGCGCAAAACATGGTCGGCGAAGCTGTCCACGCCTTAGCAACGTCGGAAAACGCCGAACGGGTGGCTCAAGCTTTTAAGCGGGTTTTACCAGAGGAAAACGTGTTAGTGGCTAATGTGGATGTCCAAGGCGCTAGACTCTTGAGGTAAAAGAGTTGAAGAAAAAGTTTAAAGCCGTGGCGGTTGGAGGAACCTTCGACGAGTTTCATAGAGGTCATAGAACCCTTCTCCTAAAAGCATTTGAAGTTGGAGAACAAGTCCTGATCGGCTTGTGCACAGATGAATTTGTAAAAAAGATGAATAAACCTCACATAACGGCACCTTACGAAGAGAGAAAGGCATATTTAGAGAATTTTCTGCGGCAGCACGGTTTTTCCGAGAAAGCAAAAATACTCCCCTTAAACGACCCTTACGGGGTAACCCTTTCAAAAGGATGCATAGAAGCCATAGTTGTAAGCAGAGAAACAGAGCCTACAGCCATAAAAATCAACGAGGAGCGAAAAAGGCTTGGACTGCCGCCGCTAGCCATAATAGTCATTGAAATGGTTCCTTCGGAAAATCATGCACCTATCTCTACAACACGAATCCGCAAAGGCGAAATAGACCGTGAAGGACACCTAATAAAGAAGGCTTGAAGGCTTCCTAATTTTCTCGATAAGAACTGAAAAGGTTAAGGCAAACATCAATAGCAAAATAATGTTCTGAGGATATTCAGGGATAGGTTCCGGGTTCCCATGCACCTGCACTGTTTGGCCGTCGCTGCTTATAACTATGGTGCCAGAAACATAGGTGCCGTAAACGGTAACCCCTTTGTTTAGAAGCCTTTGAATTGTTTCGTTATGCGGGTGCCCATAAGGGTTGTTTAGACCGGCACTTATAACCGCACATGTGGGGTTAACCTTGTTAAGAAATGTGGTTGAAGTTGCGTATCGACTTCCATGATGGGCAACTTTCAAAACTTGGCTTTCAAGGTTTAAACCCGCATTAATCATGCTGTTTTCAGCCTCGAAGGTTGCGTCTCCAGTGAAAAAGGAAGGCGGTTTTTCCTGCTTGAAGCCTCAAAACTATGCTGTTGCTGTTTACATCGTCGAATTCAAGAGGTTGCACAGGGCTTAAAACGGTAAAGTTCACGTCAGCGGCTAAAACGTATACCTGACCTCTTTCAGCAATCTCCATTTTACCTTGAGCTAAACTCGTAAAATCTGAATATACTTTAGTGGTTGCTGCTTCGCCATTGTATAAGACTGTGGCTACAGGGATGTTTGAACCCAACACGGTTATGAGGCCCCCTATATGGTCTTCATGAGGATGGGTAGCCACAACAACATCTATCCGTGAAACACCAAGCCCATTTAAATAATTCACCAATGTTGCGCCGGCACTGCGAGGCCCGCTATCGATTAACACGTCTAAACCATTAGTGTCGATGAAAATGGAATCACCTTGGCCAACATAAAAAGTACACGGTCACTAAAGCTGAGGCCTCATGAGAGACAGCTAAACCGCTAATCAGCAGAATAAGAAATACGCAGAATAAACTCGTTAAGGAAATACGCTTGCGCATCGCACTTCTCATAGCAACTGACTCCTTATTTGATTGATTTCTTTTCAATTAGAGTGTTGATAAGTTTTATTTTTCTATAATTTTGGCGCCAAAAGTGTGGTAAGCCGCTGATTGTTGTTTGAAAGAATAGAAGATTTTTGGTATAATTTTGAAAAACTGTTAAATTGCCCAAGTTTGGCTGAGCAGAAACTGTGGGCAACGAATATGAAATGCGTAGAATTCACGTTGAAATTGAAATTTTATATCTACTCTACGATGCTTCATATGAGCAGCTAGAAGAAAAATGCAAACAGCAAGGTGCAATACATGTTGTGTTTTCAAAAGAATAAATGAAGTGTCTCTAGAGGAGAAAGCGTCAAATTTTTAGCCATCTATCAAATATTCCAACGGCATTTGCTTCGTTCAGCTTAAATATTAGATTTGTGATTAGAGGTAGCGAGAGGAATATAGAGTCTATGGGTTCCAAGTCTCCAAGAGGCGAGTTAGCAGCAAGAAAGCTTGCGGAAAAAAGGCGAAAGTTCCGTTGGAGTAGCAGATACTATAAAAGGCGCATGTTAGGCTTAGACGTTAAAGCAGACCCCCTTGAAGGTGCACCGATGGCAAGGGGCATAGTCCTTGAGAAAGTAGGGGTTGAAAGCAAACAGCCCAACAGCGCCATAAGAAAATGTGTCCGAACTCAGCTTATCAAGAATGGAAGAGTTATAACGGCTTTCTTACCAGGAGACGGCGCCTTAAACGTTGTGGATGAACACGACGAGGTATTAGTGGAAGGCATAGGTGGCTCCCGTGGAAGAAGCATGGGCGACATTCCAGGCGTACGGTGGAAAGTGATAATGGTTAACGGTGTATCCCTCAAAGAACTTGTGCTTGGAAGAAAACAGAAGCCAATGCGGTGAGAATTTTGAGTAAAGAACAGGAACAGAAAAAAGAGGAGAAGGAAATAAAGCTCTTCGGCAAATGGAGTTTTAAAGATGTGGAAGTCAAGGACTTAGGCTTAAAAAGATACATATCCCTCAAACCAGTGGTTGTTCCCCACACCATGGGCCGCCACGAACACAAACGCTTCGGCAAGTCGGAAGTAAACATTGTTGAAAGGCTTGTAAATGACCTTATGCGTCCTGGGAAAAACGCGGGGAAAAAGGCTAAAGCTATAAACATTGTTAAACACGCCTTTGAAATTATTCACTTACACACTGGAAGGAACCCCATAGAAGTACTTGTCAGAGCCGTTGAAAACGCTGCATTATGCGAGGACACAACCAGAATAGCCTACGGCGGAATTGTCTACCACCTATCCGTTGACGTTTCACCTCAAAGAAGAGTTGACCTAGCTTTGAGGCACATATGCGAAGGCGCCCAACAAGCAGCAATGCATAGCCCACGTTCAATTGAAGAATGCTTGGCTGAAGAGCTTATTCTAGCTGCAAACCACGACATGAAAAGCTATGCAGTTTCAAGACGCCACGAACTGGAAAGAATAGCTCAAGCTTCGAGGTAAAACTGCAAAATCTATTTTGTATGTATTTCGACGATATCTCCATCTTCAAGGGGAAATGTGGCTCCAACTTTCTGGGGACTGAAAACTAGGCGTTTACTCCAAACCTTTGCATAAGCAAATTTTTCACTGAAATCGCTGTGAATGTTTCTGGCTAAATCGTAAACAGTGGCGCCTTTCTTCAAAATGAAGGGTTTCTCAGAAAAACTTTTCACGTTCGGCTCTTTCGTGTAAACGCGAATAATGTCCAATGTTTTGAAAATAGTTGCCCCTATTCTTTCTAATCCTTGCCTTGTCTTGCATGAGACCGCAATTACTGGAAGCTGATTGCCCACATACGCCTCTAAAAGTTTCAAGTTTGCTTCGGCGTTCTCCACATCCATCTTATTCGCAATTATTATGGCTGGCTTATAAGCGGTGCTTTCAAAAATGGCGTCCTCAACCTCGTCAAGGGTTGCTTCGCCGTAAATTTTGACAACTGCGTCTGTAACTCTATAACCTTTGAGAAGTTCTTCAACTTCTTTAAAAGTGCAGTCTAAAAGTTTTCCAAAAACAATTATGCGCAAACCAGCGCCCATAAACTTACTTTCAATTTCAACCCGCGCTTTAGGCTTACTAACAAGTATCCGGGTTTTCTCCAATTCGCTTAGAATTAGGGAAAGCTGTTCAACAGAGTTCTGCCCCAAATCCACCATCAATATTAAGCCGTCAGCATTCCTAGCTAAAGCCAACGTCTGGAGACCCCAAGCTTTTCCATCAGCAGCCCCCTCCATTAAAGCAGGAGCCTCAACCAGCTGAAACTGAATATCCTCATAGGGAAGCATTCCGGGAACAGGCTCCCTAGTGGTGTAGGGCGCCGGCGAAACCTCAACCCTCGCTTTTGTCGTCGCCGCAAGAAGACTGCTTTTTCCGACATTTGCCAACCCCAAAATCACAATTTGAGCAGCACCCTCTTTTTCTATGAAAAATTTAGGCCCACCCTTGCCGGCTTTCCTCCGCTTTCCCTCTTCAATTTCCCTCCGCAGAACAGCCATCTGCTTTTTAACCTGCGCGCACAGTTTGGCAGTACCCTTATGCTTTGGAACCAGCCCTAGAAACTCTTGCATAAGCCGAAGCTTCTCACGAGGATTCCTTGAAGCTGAAACCTCAGCCCATTTACGCTTGGCCTCAGCAGGCAAATTCGTGGGCATAAACTAGACGCCTAAAAATAATTCCAAAATAAGCGCTAATATCTGTTACTCGGGGGATTTTAATTTTAAACACCTTCGAAACGCTCAGCTGTGCAGCTTTTCATAGAAAAATTCTCCAGCAACAGTAGGCGTATAATTCCAATCAAGGAAGAGTTTCGGAGGCCATTCAGGACCAAAATTCCATGCTAACCAGCCAATGCCCTTCGCGTTTAAATAATCTAATATAGGACGCGCAAAGGTTTCAACGGTTCCGCCAATATTCGGATCACTTGGGTCAAAGCCCACCTCGCCAACCAACACGGGAACACGTGAGGCGGCATTTCCAAACGCGTCATCCCAACTTACCATCCAATTTGTGTTATTGTAAACATGCACGGAATAAACCACATTTGGCCTGCGAACAGGATATTTCACTGCATGGTTGATGTAGTAGGAAAACTGTAATCCGCCCACCAAGACAACGCGGTTAGGATCGTTTTCGCGGATAATGTCTATAAGTTCTTCAGCGAAGTTGCGCCATTCAAGCCATGCTTCAAGGGTTATGTCGTCTCCAACACCGCCTATGCTGGGATCATCCTTTGCAGGCTCATTGAAAAGGTCATAAAAGGCGATTCGTGTGTCATTTGCAAAGTATTTTGAAATCTTGCTCCAGAAATCTTTCAACTCGTTGGGAGTGAACTCGTAGATGTTACGGCCCCAGTTATCGTCATATGCCCCGCCGAAATATTCGCCAGAGACAGGCCAGCCGCATGAATGAAAATCGATGATGGAGTAAATGCCGTTTCTCGCAGCCCACTCTATCCCTTTGTCGAGAGATTTTAAAAAGTAACCAGGCTGATTCTCTTCATACCATTTATACGGAGCGTAGTGGATGGGGAATCTTACAATTTTCACGTTCCACTCCTTCATTTTTTCAAAATACTCTTCACTCCATTTCCCATAATAGTGAATCATTTCGCCAACCCCTATTGAGTTTACCCCACGAAAAGTAATCTGGTTGCCATTTTCATCTAAAATCTTATTTCCATTAACGTGAAGAGCTGGAAGTCTGCTTCTATGAAACTCTTCTCTGGGAAAAAGTAAGGCCGAAAGCTGATTAAAAACAGACAAACAACAATAACTATCAATATTAAAGCGAAGACTACCATCTTTCTCATAGGATCCCCCGTCAATAAATTACCCTAAAGTTTAGAGCGGGCGATTATTATAGGTTTTGTATGTCTCTGCAAGACACTATTAACCAGCCGGAACACTTCCTTTTTCCAGAATATTTGCTTCTGCTATAAAATAGCGTTCTTTTAAGGCGATTTTATCATAAACTTAAAATAACTGAATAAACAGTTGTCTAAACGAATTCACTAAATTTAAAGGGAAACTGAAAAGTTTAGAATATGGAGGAAAAAAAATGAGTAGGCCAGAAAAACCACACTTAAACCTAGTGATCATGGGACATGTGGACCATGGAAAATCAACAACGATAGGACATATGCTATACTTGGCGGGAGTCGTTGACGAGAGAACAGTAAAAGCCTACGAAGAAGAAGCCAAGAAAATGGGCAAAGAAACATTCAAGTTTGCATGGATTCTCGATAACCTCAAAGAGGAGCGAGAAAGAGGCGTAACCATAGACTTACGGTTCCTAAAATTTGAAACAAAGAAATACTTCTTTACAGTTATTGACGCGCCCGGACACAGAGACTTCGTTAAAAACATGATTACAGGTGCAAGCCAAGCTGACGGCGCCATACTATTCGTCTCAGCTAAACGAGGAGAATTCGAAGCAGGCATAGGCCCCGGTGGACAAACCCGAGAACACGCTTTCTTAGCCTTCACACTAGGCGTCCACCAACTTGTAGTCGCCGTTAACAAAATGGATGACTCAACGGTTAACTGGAGCCAGGAACGCTACAACGAGGTCAAAAACGAAGTCAGCCGAATGCTAAGAATGGTTGGCTACAAGGTTGACAAAATCCCATTCGTGCCAGTCTCAGGATGGATAGGCGACAACCTAGTTAAACCAAGCGACAAAATGCCATGGTACAAAGGGCCAACGTTACTTGAAGCCTTAGACGTTTTCGAAGTGCCTCCGAAACCGTTGAACAAGCCTCTGCGAATTCCAATTCAAGACGTTTACAGCATAACAGGCGTCGGCACCGTTCCAGTGGGCAGAGTTGAAACAGGCGTCCTCAAGGAAGGCGACACAGTCATATTCATGCCGGCAAACAAGCAGGGCGAAGTAAAATCCATAGAAATGCACCATACGAGAATTCCAAAGGCTGAGCCAGGCGACAACATAGGCTTCAACGTGAGAGGCATAGCGAAAACAGACGTACGCCGTGGAGACGTTTGTGGACACGTGTCTAACCCGCCGACCGTCGCTAAAGAGTTCATCGGCCAAATAATCGTAATTTACCATCCAACGGCCTTGGCGGCCGGCTACACGCCGGTTCTCCACTATCACACTGGACAAGTTGCCTGCAGGTTTACAGAGATTATAAAGAAGATTGACCCCCGCTCAGGACAAGTGGTTGAAGAGAAACCGTCCTTCTTGAAGACTGGAGACGCTGCCCTAGTGAGAATGGAGCCTCTGCGGCCAATAGCCATCGAAACCTACGCCGATTTTCCAGAGCTTGGAAGATTCGCTGTTAGAGACATGGGCACAACCATAGCCGCGGGCATTGTAAAAGAAATAACGAAGAAAGGCCCATAGGCTCCCCCCTCTTTTTATGTTCTGAGCAACGCTTTAACCGTAACAGCTTAAATGTTGTTTTTCGCTTGGAAAGTTTTGCAATTTATTTAAAATCAAAACTGGAGAAGTATTTGGGTACCGCAAGAGAAAATAGCATCGAAATTGTAGAATACCATTTTAGAGTTGAGGCCGTTGTCTGAAGATGAAACTTTAATTCCATATTTAAGGGAAAAGAGGGGCAGCGAACAGGAGCCGACAATAATTGTTGACAGTCGCGAGGCGAACGGTGCTTCAAAAGTTGTTAAAGGCCTTAGGGAACGCGGCGCCACCGTGAAAGTTGAGGCGTTAGAGAAGGGAGATTATATTTTGTCAGATGTTTGCGCTGTGGAACGCAAAAGGGTTCAAGATTTTGTGTATACGCTTATGCATCGTTATCTTTTTGAGCAGCTTTTCAAGCTTAAGGAGGTTTATCCAAAAGCGTTAATCTTGTTGGAAGGGTATATGCCCATAATCTGCAAGTTCAGTAGAATACAGCCTTCCTCTGTTTGGGGAGCACTGCTCAACTTGGCAGAAATGGAATTGCCATAGTAAACACTACATCGTATAAGGAGACCGTGGACTTCCTTTACATAGCTGCCCGCCAAGAGCAAATGGTGGAAAGAAGAACGCCGACGGTGCATCCTGTCAAGAAATGTGAAACCCTCGCGGATACCCAGATCTTTTTTGTGGCAAGCTTGCCCAATATTGGAAGGGAAAAAGCCATAGCAATCCTTATCAAACTCCGTTAAACGCTTTCCTAAATGTGGACGAGTGGACTAAAATGGTTTACGGTCTTGGTCCAAAAATAAGCAGTAAAGTGAAAGAAGTGTTGAATACACCGTTTAAGTGGTGAATGTCTAATGGATGTGGAAATTGCCACAACGAAAAAGATACGCGTGTTAGGCTTAGACAAACGAAACATAGGTGACATTACATGGTGCGCCACAACTTATGGCGCGAATAGGCTTTACTGGATAGACGGTTATCTTCTGTGCTTAGAGGTTTATGAGAAGTCTTTTGAGCAGGAATTGAAAAAGCAAGAGTTTCCCATAAGCCAAATATGCTACGCTGAGTTTCCAAAGTATGAAAAGATTTACGAAGTTGACAAGAGTCTCCAAATTCCCGTTGTAAACGTTTCAGAAATGAAAATCTTCAAAAACTTGTTAAAGGCGATAATGGAAAACGAGAAGGGAGAAGAAAAGCAAGGATAAGATATGAATAGAGTTTTCCTAAAGTTCTATGGCTGTGGTCCATAGAAATTCGAAGAAGTCTTGGGCTAGGGATAGTATACTTGGAGTGGTTGACCATACGGCAGGCGAGTCTTGAAGAGCGCCTTTTGGATCTATTACCATGAAGACTTCTTTTTGATCATATATTCCCAATACGGTTTTGGGATGGGTTAAAATGAATTTTAACTTACAATTTGGAGTGAATTTACAAAGCTGCATTTATGTTTTGAGGCTGTTTCTTCGGGTTTTTCCATAACTATTCTGAACTTCACGTTTCTGGCTAATGCCCTTTTGATGTTTTCAGCAAAGCTGTTTGTTATTCCTTGGGAAAACCGTTTCCACGTAATGTAGAGGTCGATACTTTTTTGGGCCCTATCTATGGCTTGGCTTATTCTCTTAACAACCATTTTTTGGGAATATAAATGAAGGTTTGTTCTTCCAGTTGGAATGTCATTTTTTTGTTTTTCTTTGAAAGTGTTCAGCAGTATTTGGGCTTTCGCATTCAGCTCCTTTAATTCCATATTTTTATTTTTAAGCAAAAGATCTACGGCTTCTTCCATGGGAACTGCCCTGAACCTCTTAGGAGAAGCCATTAGGACTTCAACGAGTCCTTTTTCTCCGAGAGCATGCATGGCTTGATAGACTATTTCACGGGCTACTTTAACATGCTGTGAAACTGTTTTCGCTGTTACCCGGTCCAATGGCTGAAAGGCTTAGGAAAACCTTTGCCTCGTTTACACCCAACCCAAGCTGCATCAAGATTTCCCAAAGGGAAATAGCCTCAGACAACTTGCTAAACCTCTTATAGAGGCACGCACTTGTAAGTAACGATATAACTTACCAACTTTAATAAACTTATTCTTTGATTTCCTAAGCCCGAAGAAAATTAAAAGGAGAAAAAGAGAAATGACAAAAAACCGAACACATCATATAAACCAAACAAAAACAATAACTTTTGCAAACATTTTAACACTTTTGATGATTTCTGCCACGTTAATAGCAATGCCAGTTCAACCAGTGGAAGCTAAGCTTGCTGGAAAACAGCCATATAGTGGACCATTAAAACCGGGTGATATTCCTGATTTTACAGTTACTACAACAGCTTACCCTAATGTTAGACCCAGCCTTGTATGACGTAACCAGCCCGTTCTGGTCAACATATGGATTATACCCGCGCCTAATGCGCACCGAAAATTCACTGAGTTAAAAGTAACTATCACCAAGCCGGATGGAAGTCAACAAGTCGTAACGATGGATTCCTATCCTGCAGATGGAACAGCGTGGTTTGAATGGATTGTTGATCAAGTTGGCGAATGGAAGTTCAAGTATGATTTTCCTGGAATGTATTTCCCAGCAGGACGGTACCTTGAAGGCAAAATTATAAACGCCACCACCGGGGGTTCACTCTATACCCAATCAGCCTACTGCAAGCCCAGCTCTACTAAAGAAACGACAATTATTGCGCAGGAAGAAATAGTGTATTCCTGGCCAGAGTCTCCGCTGCCAACAGACTACTGGACACGACCAATACCCTTTGAGCACAGAGAATGGTGGACAATAGCAGGAAACTACCCGTGGCATGGTCCTGGAGGAGGCCCGTGTGGGACAAACTATACCCCAATACAAACCCTTACTGGAACGACCGCTACATGTTTACTCCATGGGTTCAAGGACCAAACACCGCGCATATCGCTTGGGTGCGACAGGATAACCTAGGAGGTTTAGTCCAATTCGGAGATTACTTGAAACCTTTTACTCTCACCGTTAGTGTAGGCACTCCAACTATAGTCTATATGGGAAGATGCTACGGGAGCCTTACAAAAACGATGCCGGATGGCACTGCGAAGAGCGTTTGGCAGTGCTACGACTTGCGAACCGGAAAAATCTATTGGGAACGGACCGACGTGCCTGTGCCCACAGTCATCGAGTATGACAGAGGCACACCAGAAACTCCTGGCGCTGAACCGCGCCAGATGGGGTACACGGGAAATGTTTGGCGGGTATATATAGGCGGTGGAAGACTGATAAAGTATCACCCATGGAGTGGAGCCACAGCTTATAACTTCTCGATTTCTCCGTTGACCACTGGCACCTATTACAGGAACGGATATGCCTTAACTGTGCGGGATTTAGGTGCTGCTGCCGCCCCTGACCGCTACCGCCTAATAAACTGGACCACATTTGGAACCAGCGCAACAATAGCCGGGAGGATAGAGAGCAACAAGACATACGCTAGGAGTAGCCTGCCCACTGTTATGGATTTTAATGCGGGCGTAGGCGCTACGTTTTCGAAACAGATGATAGCGGGAGCACCTGCTAACACAACCATAATTGCTTATGACCTATGGACAGGCAAACAGCTATGGAATGTTACTGTTGACGAATGGTCATACAGCGGAGCGTGCTTTATTGCTGACCACGGAAAAATTGCCTTATTGACGGAGCAAGGATATTGGCTGGCTTGGGATGCTCGTACAGGGACTTTAGCATGGAAAAGCGAGAAAATGGATTATCCTTGTGGAGAACCTGGATACGGAGCTTACTCTGTACAGTCAGCTTACGGATTGCTCTTCAGGCAATCCTACGACGGCATATACGCCTTTAACTGGACTAATGGAAAAATAGTGTGGAAATACGTAGCACCCGCTGACTTCCCATTCGAAACTCAATACACCGATAAGGCAGGCGGTATAACGTGTATTCTTTTGATTCTCATGCCAATATTGCTGACGGGAAGATGTATGTATTGAATAACGAGCATACACCAACCGTGCCCATCACGAGAGGGTGGGGAGTTCACTGCATTAATGTCACCACAGGCAAGCTTATATGGAAAATGAGGGGACCTTGGGTTTGGGGAGTCCCAGGCCCTATAGCCGACGGCTACTGATAGTCCCCAGCTCTGACGGGCGATCGTTCGTTTTCGGCAAGGGCAAAAGCCAGACATCAGTTGTGGTTTCTCAGGATGTTGCGGCTAAGGGATTAACGGTACTGATAAAGGGCACTGTTTTGGACATGTCACCTGCCCAGCCCTGTACTCCATGCGTCTCTAAAGAGTCTATGAGCACTTGGATGGAGTATTTGCACTTCCAGTATCCGATTGACGGGATTTGGCATAATGAAACTATAACGGGTGTGCCTGTTACTTTGACGGCTATTGGTGAGGACGGCTCCTACTTTGACATCGGGACAGTTGTCACGGATGGGTATTCCGGCACTTTCGGTGTTGCGTGGACCCCGCCGAAGGAGGGGACTTACAGGATTGTCGCCGCCTTCGCTGGAGACGAATCCTACAGCAGCTCATCTGCCGCAACATGGATCACAGTTGGCCCACCACCAGAAGAAATCGAAATTCCCGAATATCCAACACCAACAGATTATACGCCAATACTTACCGGACTAGCCATAGCCATAATTGCAGTTGCAATCCTTGTGGTGTACACGCTTTACACTGTCAGGAAGCTTGCACGAAAATAAACCCTACAACACTCTCATATCCCCCCTTTTTAAAAAAGAATTTTAAAATAAGATGAGGAGTGCCGGAAAATGCCTAAACCCAATCTCCAGCGTTTGCTGGTTCCAGTTTCTGTCCCCTGTTACGACCGGAAAGACTACAGCGGTGAAACTTCACGGAAAACCGTAATAATTTCTCCTATACGCATAGTTGATGATGGAAACGGGGTAGTGCAGGTAAGCTGGGGATGCAATCGCAGAGCCTTCTGCAAAGACAAAAACTGTAGATACAGCCATACAGCCCAAAACCAAGAAC
>WUQU01000619.1 GCA_009889605.1 Candidatus Bathyarchaeota archaeon
TTCTCGCTCGGCGGGAAGGCTGCTAATGTTTCAGTCGCTTTGAGAAAGCTCGGTATTCAGACAAATTTAGTTAGTGCTATTGGCGATGACGAATTCGGAGATTTTGTGTTATCGAAACTCAGAGATTACGGCGTTTCTCCCCTCGTATCAAGAAAATCTGGTACAAAAACAGGTTTCACCTTCATAGTTGTTGATAGATACGGAAACAACACGATGTTTAATTATCTCGGTGCAAATGCTTTATTGACTGTCGAGGATTTGCAGATTTATGAAGCCGATTTGTTAAGTTCCGAGATTATTTTTTATCAATCTGGTCTTGGTCCTGAGTTGTTAGTTTATCTGAAAAGGTTAAAAAGAAAAGTTTTTGTAGAATACACAGAACCTTTACCACCAGAGATTTTAGAAGGTGTAGAATTTGTTTCACTCAATGAAGAAGAGGCTTTGCGAGTCACCAATAGGCAAGCCGTAGACGATGCGATAAACAGTCTTCTTTCGCTCGGCATTAGAAACATTTTTGTTAAAATTGGGGGTAGGGGAAGTCTGTACGCAAGCGAGATGAAAAAAGTCTTTGCTGATGCGTACAAAGTCAATGTTGTCGACACAACAGGCGCAGGTGATTCGTTCAGTGCCGGGTGTATATACGGTATTCTAAACAATTTCTCAGAAGAATATATTTTAAGATTTGCGAACAAGTGCGGAGCGATAACATGTACTCGGAAGGGGACGACAGAGGCATTTCCAATTCTCAAAGAAGTGCATGAATGTAAATTTTAAGGATTTTTGAAAAGTGAAAGGGCAGGTTTTTACCTGCCCTTTCTGTTTATATACTTGAAGATTATTCTTCAGATATAAATTTTTTCAGCAGCTTAAGTGTATTTTCGTAATCTTTCTTGTGAATCATCGAAACAGGGCTGTGGATGTATCTTGCAGGCACTGAGACAACTCCTGCGGGTATTCCTGTTGTTGCGTATCTTCTTGCGTTCGTTCCACCAACAGTTCGCATTTTGTACTGGAACGGTATACCTTCTTTTCTTGCAA
>WUQU01000620.1 GCA_009889605.1 Candidatus Bathyarchaeota archaeon
CTTGCCCATGTTAATACTTGCGGCAGTTTTTTTCGGCCTAGTCCTTGGAATGCAAGAGTCAATTTACCGTGCAGCAGTTTCAGAGTTTGCGCCTATTTCTTCACGGGGAACAGCCTACGGCATATTCAACACAGCCTACGGCGTGGGCATGCTTGCCAGCGGAACCGTATACGGTTTGATAGCAACGTTAAAGCCTCCCTTCATTCTCGTAGTCCTATATGTTTTCGTAACGCAAGCTGCAGCGGTAATTCTGCTTCTAAAAGCTCATTCAAAAAGACCTACGAAAGCGGAAACTGTTAAAACTTAGCATGCGCCCTATTTTCTTGTAGAAGGGGAAAATTTGGCGTCTAAAGATGAGTCTGAAATTTTAGACATTCTTGAAAAAGTAAGCAAAAGCGTTGTGAACATAAGCACCATAAGGCTGATTCAGAACATTTTCTATCAAGCTTTTCCCGTTAAAGGCATGGGTTCAGGAACCATAATCAACAGCGAAGGCTACATCCTTACCAACAACCACGTAGTTCTCGGCGCTGAACGCATCGCAGTCATGCTTTGGAATGTGCAGCCCATGACATAGCCGTCGTCAAAGTTGACAAGAAAGGACTTGCCTACGCGGAGTTCGGCGACTCAGACAAGCTTAGAATAGGACAACGAGTATACGCTATAGGCAATCCCTTTGGCTTGGCAGGCGGGCCCACAATAACTTCGGGAGTCGTAAGCGCCTTAAACCGAACAATTGAATCGAAAAACGAGCTTTTAGAAAACCTTGTCCAAACAGACGCTGCCATAAACCCTGGAAACAGTGGAGGTCCCCTCGCCGATATTCACGGCAGAGCAGCCGCCATAAACACGGCCATAATACCCTTCGCCCATGGAATAGGATTCGCCATACCCATAAACTCTGCAAAAAGATGCACCAACGAGATTATAGCCACTGGCACTCATGCGAGGCCTTGGATTGGCATAATGGGCTTAAGCCTCTCAAAAGAATTGTCAAACTATTATGGAATCCCCTAAGCGAAGGAGTATTGGTGACAAGGGTTGTGGAGGGAAGCCCAGCAGACGAGGCGGGCATAGCGGCAGGCGACATAATAATAGCTTTGGATGATGAGCCAGTTAGGAAGATTGAGAAGCTGTTAAGCGAAATCCACAAAAGAAAAGCAGGAGAAAAAGTTAATTTAACCGTTTACCGCGAAGGATTCGAATACGCCATAACAGTAACCCTAGCCGAAACACCCTAAACACTTTATCCTCAAACGGCATCTATAATCAAGCCACACTTCTGCACGTAATTTTGACCTATGAATAGGAGGCTATAGCCTTCCAAGAGCATAAAAAGATGTAACAAAACAATGCAATAGAAGAATAACATTTTCGGATCTAACCGTGCGCATCCATAGGCCGCGCGTTTTTTGTTTACTTTATGGCTTGAGGCATGCCAAGTGTCCAAAACGCCCTTTTTAATTGCTCTCCTCTTGTCCAACCATAGTAAAGGCCTGCGACTTTCGCAAAACACGAAATAAATATATTATTTATGAATTTAAAGAGGATAGGATTACGTATTCTGTTTTCCAGAAATGTGTGCTTCCAAATTTTAATGTTGTATTCCCAACATCGAATAAAGAAGTCCCACCGTGCTCTTGTTAGCGAGTCAATTTCTGCGCCTTTTTTGTTCATCAACATGCAGTTTTCAAGAGGTACAAAAAAGAGCGGCACATAAAACGCCTTGTAGCCTCTAAGTTTATCCATGAGCTCAAGCGTTTCTAAGACGTCTTCCTCTTTCTCGTCTGGAAGCCCTATAATCAAGGTTGCCAGTGGACACCAGTTATTATCATTTAATATTCCGAATGCGCTGGTAACTATTTCTTGCCATTGCTCCGGCTTGTAGGGCAGCATCTTGCCAGCCATATACTTTTTAATAAGCCTAACACTGCCTGTCTCTATGCCCGTCTCGGCGGTAATTATAGCTTTTTTGCCAAGGGAATACCAACTGCGCTCAATTAGAATCTCCGCTTGTTCCTTAATCACTTGAGGATTGTTGACTACAGGTGCCAGAGGCATGTGCGAAACTTGGATACTTTTGACGCCGGGATGGTCTTCTACGCTTTTCACCAGTTTCACTACAGCTTCCTTGTGGTGGATGA
>WUQU01000621.1 GCA_009889605.1 Candidatus Bathyarchaeota archaeon
GCTCTTTGTCTTTCACTGCTATCGTCCCCAATATAACTCGGTTTATCCCTATCTTCAAGACATCTTCTATTGTCTTCAAATCCCTAATACCTCCACCGAGTTGAACTGGAATTTTAAGGGAAGAGACTATTTGAGCGATGCTTTCTAAATTAACTGGTTTTCCTTGTAGGGCACCATCAAGGTCAATGATATGCAGCCTCTTTGCCCCCAAATTCTGCCACTGAAGGGCTATAGATAGGGGATCCGAGGAATAGATTGTCTCTCGTGAGAAATCCCCCTGAAAGAGACGGACAACCTTTCCCCCTTTTATATCAATCGCTGGGATAACCTCCATCGCTTTTAAAGTATAACACATTAAATTTGCCTTGACATCTCCTCCTGCGATTATCTAAAATGCTAAACAATAGAGGGGTATTATGAATGAAGAGAAAAACTATCTGAAATGTCTTCACTGTGAGATTATCCCTTGTGTTAATTTCTTAAAAGAAAAGGGAAAACTTTATGGGGGTGAACTCTTTCTTCTTAATGAAGAAATAGCGAAGAATAAACTTCTTCCTTGTATGCCTGGAGTACTTTTATTTGCATCTTGCCGATTGTGGTCAGGCGCTAGGCAAACTCTTCAAGAAGGGCAATGGTCCCCTCTATTATGGCTACTTTGGCAATGCTTTTACGACCTTAAAGCCAGCCTTTTTTTAGCCTTAACTGGTCACTACAGAACCGCTATTCAACTCCTTCGCCCTATTGTTGAGAACGCTTTAACAGGATTATATTTTGAGGTTAGAGCGAGAGAATCAGAAACAAAGGAGGAAGTAGAAAAAGTAGAGTTAGAAATGAATGAATGGTTTGAAGGGAAGCGAGAGTTAAAGTGGGAATTCCTTTTAGAACAGCTCAGAGGAAGAAGGGTTTTAATAGACCAAAAAATTTTAGAGGGACCTTGGAGAAAGCTTGCTGAAGAGATTCATCTATTTAATCCTCCATTGACGATTGAGAGGATAAAAGAGTTATGGCATCAACTTAATAAGTTTATCCATCCCTCCTATACAGCGATGGACATTAGCCTGGAAAAGAAATGCGCTGAATGTCCAGGATTAGTTCTTTGGGATAAAAAGCGGTATTTTCAATGGCTTGAGTTTTTTCAAAATATTATTGCCCTTATCGCTACTCTTTTAATAGGTTTCTTTCCCCAATCTACTCAAACAGAAAGCGGAAAAGAAGCACTTCATTATTTTAAGAGTTTGGAATGGGAGGAAAGAGAACTTAAAATAAAAGCGATAGTCTGCCCATATATGGAGGAATTCCTTAAAACTATTGAAATAGAAGAGGATTCGGGTGATGTTCCGTCCAGTAAGCAGTAAGGTTAATTTCCCCGATTTAGAGGAGAAAATCCTCTCCTTTTGGAGGGAGAACAGGGTCTTTGAGAGGAGCATAGAAAACCGCTTAGGAAGGCCGAGATTCATTCTATATGAAGGTCCCCCAACAGCTAACGCCAGCCCCGGGCTCCATCATGTCTTAGCCCGTGTTTTCAAAGACGTTATCCCGCGCTATAAAACAATGAAGGGATATTATTGCCCCAGAAAAGCGGGATGGGACTGCCATGGGCTACCTGTGGAATTAGAGGTGGAAAAGGAACTCCGCCTTTCCTCCA